>JAPLTZ010000014.1 GCA_026397895.1 Verrucomicrobiota bacterium
ATATGAAACTGAACATTTTGACTTTGACGGCGGCGGCTTCGGTGCTGGTTTTGGCGGGCTGCGTGAACCCGGACGGCTCGGCGAACAACACCGGCACCGGTGTGCTGGCGGGCAGCCTGATCGGGGCGGCTTCCGGCGCGATGATCGGCGGTTCAATGGGGCACGGTTATCATCATGGTGGCGACCACGGTGGTGAAGGCGCGCTCATCGGCGCGGCGGTCGGGGCGCTGGCCGGCGGGTTGGTCGGCAATTCGATGGATCAGGCCGAGCAGGCGCGGCTGCGCCAGCAAGCGCCGCAGACTTATCAGCGCGTGGATCAGGGCCAGCCGCTCGGCCTCGCGGATGTGAAGGCGCTCGCGCAGGCGCGCGTCAGCGACGACATCATCATCGGCCAGATCCGCAATTCCCGCACAGTTTACCGTTTGAGCGCGGCGGACATCATTGACCTGCGCAACGCCGGCGTCAGCAACCGGGTGATTGAATTCATGATCGGCACGCCGAACACGGCCGGCGCGCAGTCCCCCGCGACGGTGGTCACGCAGTCGCCGCCGCCCGTGCCGGTGGAAACGATCGTCGTCGCGCCCGCGCCGGGCTACGTGTGGGTGGGCGGCGAATGGATTTGGAATGGCCGCTGGGTGTGGTCGGCGGGGCATTGGGCGTATCCGCCGCATCTGGGCGCGATTTGGATTGGCGGTTCGTGGGGGCACAGCCATCACGGCTGGCATCACACGCCCGGGCGTTGGCGGTGAGAAACTGCCGGGAAATTCCGCGCAGAGACGATCGGGTCTAATTTGTTTTAACACCTTTCCGTAGCCACGTCATCGTCTTCTCTGCGAGCTTATCGAACGCCGTCACGCAAAGTTCAAGGTGTTCCTCCTTCGTGTCCTCAATCTTGTTGTGGCTGATGCCGTGCAAGCTCTGGACGAACATCATCACGGTCGGCACGCCGGCGGCGGCGACCTCGGCGGCGTCGTGCAACGGACCGCTCGGCAGGCGGTGGACTTTGCCACAGGTCTCGCGGATGGATTCATCGCACAGCGCGATGAGGTCGTCGTTGAACGGGCGCGGCGCGATTTGCCAGAGACGCTCCCATGAAACCCGCACGTTGCCCTCCTTCGCAAACTTTTCGCTGGCGGCTTTGGCTTCGGCCAGCATCGTCGCGAGTTTTTTAGAATCAAGATGTCGCTGGTCAAGCGTGATGCGGCATTCCTCGACGACGCTGGTGACAATGCCAGGCTTGGTCGTGCATGAGCCGATGGTGCAGACGCCGTTGCCGCTGCGGGCGGCGATCTGGTAAATCTCCGGACTCATCTTCGCGGCGGCGAGGAAGGCGTCCTTGCGACGGTTCATCGGTGTGCTGCCGGAGTGCGCGGCCTGGCCGTGAAAAGTAATCGCGTGCCGCTCCACACCGAACGTGCCGAGCACCGCGCCGAGCGGCAGATCGAGGTCGAGCAGCACCGGACCTTGCTCGATGTGCAACTCGATGTAGGCGGCGGCATTCTTGAGTTCCTTGCCGCTGTCCTTCACGCGCTCAAAATCAATGCCGACGTTCTTGAGCGCGTCGGGAAGTTTGATTCCCTGTTTGTCCACGAGGCCGCGGGCTTCGTTCATGTCCAGATTGCCGGAGCAGGCGGACGAACCGAATAAACTTTTCCCGAACCGCGCGCCCTCTTCATCAGCCCAGTCCACGAGGCGCACGGTAACAGGCGGCTTGCCGTGGTATTGCGCGTTGAGGCGGCGGAGAATCTCCACGCCGGCCAGCACGTTAAGACAGCCGTCGAGCCAGCCGCCGTTCGGCACGGAATCCATGTGGCCGCCGATGAGCAGGCATTTTTCCGATTCGCCGCGCAAGGTGCTCCAAAGATTTCCCGCTTCGTCCACGTGGGTTTCGACGGGCAGCGCTTCCAGCTTGCTGCGCAACCACGCGCGCGTCTTCACCCAGACCGGCGTGAAGGCGACGCGTTGCGCACCGTTTTTGTCATCGGTGAGCGCGCGGAGTTCCTTGAGTTCGGCGACGGTGCGTTTGGGGTTCAGAAAAGTGCTCATGCTCGATTCTCATGCAGGGGTTAATTTTTCCTGTTTCCATTTTAGTTGACGTTGGCTAAACTACAACCACGATTAAAGGAGAAACCGACTCTGCGCACAGGGCGCGGAAAAATATTATGCCTATCAGTCCACGACTCGGACCGGACGCGGCGGCGGCCAACATGGCCGATTTCAAGCCGCGTTACACCCCGCAGGAAGCCATCATCGAGGCGAACCGCTGTCTGTTCTGCTTCGACGCGCCGTGCATTCAGGCGTGTCCCACGGGCATAGACATCCCGTCGTTCATCAAGAAGATTGCCAATGGCAATCCCACCGGCTCGGCGCGAACTATCCTTTCCGCGAACATCCTCGGCGCGAGCTGCGCGCGCGTCTGTCCGACGAGCGTGCTGTGCGAAGGTGCTTGCGTGGTGCTCGACCGCGAGGGCGACCCCGTAAAGATCGGCCGGCTGCAACGCTACGCCACCGACCACGTCACCGAGAACAAGATTTCCGTGCTCAAAACGCCCGCGAAGAAATCCGGCAAGCGCATCGCCATCATCGGCGGCGGGCCGTCGGGCCTCGGTTGCGCGGCGGAACTGGCGCAACTCGGCCACGCGGTCGTCGTCTTCGAGAAGAAGCCGCAGGCCGGCGGGTTGAACACCTACGGCATCGCCTACTACAAGATGCCGCCGCAGGTCAGCCTGGCGGAAGTGGAGTTGGTCAAGAGCCTCGGTGTTGAGTTTCGTTGTGGCGTCGAGGTCGGCAAGGATGTTTCCGTCGTGCAATTGGAGAAGGAGTTTGATGCCATCTTCGTCGGCGTCGGGCTGGGCGGCAGTCCGAAACTGGGCATTCCCGGCGAGGATTTGCCGGAAGTCATGCAGGCGCTGGACTTCATCGCGCAGATTCACACGCAGCCGCTGCACAAGGTGCCGGTCGG
>JAPLTZ010000383.1 GCA_026397895.1 Verrucomicrobiota bacterium
TTGCGGATGATATCAAAGGCTTTGTCTTTGATGGCGGTCTGCCAGCGTTGCTGGGTGTTGCCGCGTTTAAGCTTCACGATTTCATCCATGGGAATTTGCCAAGTGCGCTTACCAATCACCGGGTCGCTGGCCACAAGGTAGGCACGGGCCATCTGCAGATTGATTGCCGGTTGCAAATGGGCCTCGTTTTTGGCGTGAAGCAGGCGCAGGGCGGTTGTTCGGTCTTTGGTGCCCAAGCTTTCCTGTTTGCCGTTCTGCGTGTCTTCGCAATAAAAAGTTTTACTGCGGCGGTAGAGTCGGAACCGTATTTTCATCGTGTCACCTTTCTGGTCATATACTGAACCAGTCCGGTGACCACGTGTTAGCGAGTTGGCGAAGTGTGTCTGCCGAGTAACGGGCGAGTAACGAAAGAGCGCGCGATTCCAGCTCCATTTTACTGGCACTTTTACTGGCAGTCGCCGACTTACTGTCTCCTAACCGCTTACTGTTCCGACAGTAAGCGATGGAGGCGAGGGTCGGAATCGAACCGACGATGCAGCTTTTGCAGAGCCGTGCCTTACCACTTGGCTACCCCGCCGCCTACGAACTAAAAAACAGTCTGCCGAGGACGGTGGGTGATTTCAAGTTTTGTCGTGCGCGAAATTTACTTGGTGAATTCAAGTTCGCGCCGTCGCTGCCAGAGTTCGCCCGGACGGAAGATGCCGGCGGGCGTGATGATGGCTGGAGGGATTGGCGACGCGGACATATTCGCGTTTGCCGGATTTGGTCACCCCCCAAGCACCAAGAACTTCGCTTTCGTGCCGGTCTTCGATGGGAATGTCGAAGCCGCGTTTCAGATTCCAATCAATTGTTGAAAGCGGGATGGCGACGTAGAATGGAATCTCGTGTCGCGCGGCGAGAACCGCCTTGGTGTAGGTGCCGATTTTGTTGGCGACTTCGCCGGTGCGGCCGAGGACGCGATCGCTGCCGACGATGACGAGGTCGATTTCGCCGCGTTGCATGAGGTGGCCAGCAGCGTTGTCGGCGATGATTTGATGCGAAACTTTTTGCTGGGCCAATTCCCAGGCGGTGAGGGTGGCACCTTGCGAGCGCGGGCGGGTTTCGTCGCAGAAGACGTGGAACTTTTTCCCCTGCGTCTGCGCGGCGTAGAGCGGGGCGGTGGCGGAGCCGATGTCCACGAAGGCGAGCCAGCCGGCGTTGCAATGGGTCAGAACTCTCATGCCGTTGCGGATGAGCTTTGCGCCGTGGCGTCCTATTTCTTCGCAATGCCGAACGTCTTCATTGGCGAAGTCCTCGGCGGCGGCGAGGGCGAGGGCTTGTTGTTCGGCGACGGTTTCGCCGGAGGCCATGTGGCGGCGGACGTCGTTCATGGCGTTGACGGGGTCAACGGCGGTAGGGCGGGCGGCGGCGAGGGTTTGGTAAACGGCTTCAACGTGACGGAAAAACTTTTCCAGGTCACTGCCGCGAAACGCGCGGGTGCCTTGGGCGAGGCCGTAGGCGGCGGTGGCGCCGATGGCACCGGCACCGCGCACGACCATGTCGGTGATGGCGCGGGCGGTTTCCCGATAGTCGCGAGTGGCGACGATTTTGAATTCGTGCGGGAGCAGGCGTTGCTCGATGAGGAGGACGGCGTTCTTGGCGGTGTCGAAGGCGACGGTGCGGTAGTGCCGGGTTTTGCCGTGGAGGGTGACGTTCATGCGGGCGCGGGATTAGGTGGCTTCGCTTTTGAGTTTGTTGATTTTAATCTGGAGGATTTCGTAGAGCGGATGCTGCCGGAATTTTTTCAGGTCGGGATCGCGAGCGAGCCACTTGAAGTCGCGGTAGCCGTGGTCGAGGGCGTGGTCGAGGGCGGTGGCGGCTTGCTCCGGTTGGTCGAGAAGCGAGTAGCTGCAGGCAAGGTTGTATTGGACGAGCGGGTCGTGGGGGCGCAGCGTGGCGAGTCGCTCGTCCACGGCGAGGCCGGACTGGTATTCGCCGCGGCGGGTGTAGTCGTCGCCGAGGAGTTGGAGGGCTTCAATGTATTCCGGGTCGCGCTTGACGACGCCTTCGAGGAAGCCGATGGCGACGTCCAGGTCTTTTTGTTCCTGGGCCGGGTTTTTCTTTCTGGGATTGTTTTGGTCGGGCATGGGCGCGGGGAATTTCCTCAACGCGAAATTCCAAGTCAAGTTTGTCTTGTCAAAAGTTTTTGCTAGGCTGGGGGCAGCATGAATTGTTTTGTCACCGGAGCTTCTGGGTTCGTGGGCGCGAATGTCGTGCGCGAGCTTGTGGCGCGCGGTCATCGCGTGAAAGTTTTGGTGCGCGCGGGCGGCGATGGGCGGGGCATCGCAGACTTGGACGTGGAGCGGGTGACCGGCGATCTGAGCGATGGCGCGAAGCTGACGGCGGCGATGGGCGGTTGCGATTGGTGCTTCCATGTCGCGGCGGCTTATCACCTGTGGATGCGGGATTACAAGCCGATGTATGCCACGAATGTTCTGGGCACGCGCAATGTTCTGGAGGCGGCGGGGCGGGCGGGGTGCGGGCGCATTGTTTATACCAGCACGGTGGGGTGCATCGGCGTGCCGGAGCCGTTGCCGGACGGCAGCATCCTGCCCAGCAATGAAGCCACGCCGGTTTCGGCGGCGCAGATGGGCAATCATTACAAACTTTCCAAGTGGCAGGGCGAACAGATTGCGTTCGAGCTCGCGCGGAAAGGTTTGCCGGTGGTCATCGTCAACCCCAGCGGGCCCATTGGTCCGCTGGATGTGAAGCCCACGCCGACGGGGCAGCTCATCGTGGATTTTCTAAATGGGAAACTGCCCGCCTACATCGACACCGGTCTGAACTGGGTGCATGTCCGCGATGTCGCCGTCGGCCACATCCTCGCGGCGGCGAACGGCAACATCGGCGAGCGCTACATCCTTGGCAACCGCGAGGGCAACTGGACGATGAAACAGACGCTCGAAGTGTTGGCGGAAATCACCGGCCTGCCCGCGCCCACACGCGAAATGCCGCGCGCAGTGGCGTTGGCGGCGGCCTACGCGAACGCCGCGTTCTCGTTCGTCACCGGCATTCCGCCCCGCGTGCCGCTCGCGGGCGTGCGCATGAGCGGTCACAAGATGTGGTTCAACCCGGCCAAGGCTATCCACGAGCTCTGCCTGCCGCAGACGCCGCCCCGGCAGGCCTTCGCCGAAGCGGTGGAATGGTTTCGCGCCAACGGCCATGTAAAGTCATGAGCCGCGCGGAAAAAATTCTTTCCACGTCGCTCGCCGCACTCGCCGTGGCAACG
>JAPLTZ010000241.1 GCA_026397895.1 Verrucomicrobiota bacterium
ATGGCGGGATGATGGGGCAGGCCCGCGCCGGAGAAAAGGCCGGACTGCGCCCGTCTCGGGCGCTGCGATGTTCGAACCTGCGTGGGCTGGAAAAATTCCGCCGGCTGGACAAATACGATCTCGCAGCGCCCGGGACGGGCGCACTCCAACTCACGGCAGCAGCCGCACGCGATAGAAGCGCTGGCCGTTCGTCGCGAGGGCGGTGAAGGTGACTTCCGTCTGCAACGCGCCGCAGACGTTGCTCGCGCCGGGCAGGTCGAGCCACGCGCCGCTCGCGAAGTTGTCGCGGTAGCTCAACTGGTAGGCGCGGCCGGGGAACGCGGCGCAGTTCAGCGTGAAGGTGTTGTTCGAGCGCGAGGTGTTTTGCACCACGAAATCCGCCGAGGGTTGCAGGCGGTCGAAGATGCCGTCGCCGTTGTGGTCGCGCAGCGCGGCGAGCGGGATGCAGAGAAAACCATTCGTGCCGATGTTCGCGCCGGTGTTGGTGACGCAGACGGACGCGAGCGCGCCGCCATCGGCGGTCTGATACGCGGCGCTGCACAGGTAGATGTTCGCGGGCAGCGCGCCGAACGCGGCGGCGAGGTCAATCGTGCCTTCGAGCGCGCCGGAATTGGCGGCGGCTTTCGCGGCTTGCGAACCGGCGGGTGCATTGAACCAGCCGACGTAACTGCCGACGCTCTCGCCCGCGAGAAACGGCTTGCTCGTGGCCACGGCGACGAATCCGGTCTTGGCCCACGGCGCGGCGGCGGTGGCGGCGGCGAGCAACTGGTCGGTGACAAAAATGAAATGGTCGTTCGCGCCGTTCGTGCCGGGCGACCACGTCGCGACGTAAAGCCGCGTGCCGCGCAGCGCGGCGTAGATGGTCATGCCGTTTTGCGCGACGAGCACGTTGGTGGAATCGAGCACGCCGTCGAGGTTGAACGCGGGGAGGTTCGTCACCGGCGCGAGCGTGGTGGCGCACTGCGAGGTGGTGGGCGCGGAATGGCCGATGCTGTTCGTGGCGGTGATGGCGTAGCAATACGCCGTGGCCGTCGCGAGGCCGATGTCGTTGAAGCTCGTGGACGCGGTCGCGGCGACGTTCGAGCCGGCGCGCTGCACGATGTAGCCGGTCGCGCCGCTGGCCGCGCTCCAAGTGAGGTTGATCTGGTTCGTGTTCGCCGGCGACGCGGTGAGGCCGGTTGGCGTGGGCGGCGCTTGCGGTGTGGGCGTGACGCCGTTGGTCTGCACGGCGAAATGCCAGTCGCTGCCGCTGTTGTTGTCCCACGCGCCGCTGCCGTTGTTGAAGACGACGTCCAACTGCGTGGCGAACGCGGCGGCGGCGGTCGTGAACTCCCAGCGGTTCGAGGCGGCGTTGAAGGTCATCAGCGGGTCGGGCGAAAGGACGCTCGCCCAGTTGTTCCAACCGAGGTGAATGTGGACGTTGGTCGAAGAGGCAATCGGGCCGCCGGTCTGGTAATACATCACCGTCACGTTGCTGCCCTGCACGGGCGGCACGGGCGCGATGCACACGCGGCCGTTGCAGCCGTTCGTGTTGCCGCCGCCGCCGCCACTGCCGCCG
>JAPLTZ010000231.1 GCA_026397895.1 Verrucomicrobiota bacterium
TTGAAAGCGAGCGTGCCGTTGTTGGTGATGCCCGCAGCGTCGGCCGCGCCCAGATTGCCGGTGACGCCACCATTGCCAACCTGCACCGTGCCGGCGCTGATCAGGGTGTTGCCGGTGTAGGTGTTCGCGCCGGCGAGCGTCAACGTGCCGCCACCCGTCTTGGTGAAACCGTTGGCACCGGTCAGGGCGCCGGTCAGCGTAATGTTTCTGGCCACATCAGAGGCATCCGCCGCCTTGATGGTCACCCCGCTGCCGTTCAAACCCATGTTGAGCGCGGAGGCCCAGCCGGCCTTGGCTCCGAGAGTGCCGGCCATCAGGTTGTTCGTGTAGGTGTAGGCATTGTTCGCCGCCAGCACGATGCCGCCGCTGCCAATATAGAGCGCCGCGCTCACGTCGTTGACGGTCAGGTTTCCGGAAGAACCCGCAAGGCCTCCATTGAGACCGAACGTGATCTTCTCAGTCGTGGTGGTGCCGCCTGTGAGGAGAAGCTGTCCTTTTCCGGCATCGGCAGCCGTGCCGCGACCGATCGAGATGCCGGCGGTGGCATCGCTGACGGTCAGGGTGCCGCCTGTGACCTGAAACAATGTCACGCGGCTGTTGCCGCCGCGACCGGCAATTCGCAACTCTCCGCCCACCGTAAGGCTGGCGGTCCCCGACACCTGGCCGTCCGCGCTCGAGTTGGAGCCTTCGATGTTCACCGTGCCCGTCACGCTCGCCGTGCTGTTATTGTTGACCAGAAAGCCGCTGGTGAGGCTGGCGGCGGCCGTATAGAAAGTCGTGTTCAAGCTCTGTGACCGGCCAAGCGCAACAGCGCTGGCGCTGAAAGTGCCGCCGTTGACTATAAAAGCCATGCCATCCGCGCCAGCCAGAGCACCACTGGAAGTGCCCGATTGAATGCCGCCATTGAAAGCGGCGCTACCGGAGTTCAATATGAATTTGCCGAGCGCCGTGCTGCCGCCATATTGGGAGGAACTGGCCACCGTTATGGTCTGACCATTCACCGTCATCGTGCCACCGGCGGTCGCCCGCAGAGTGCCGAGCGCGCTAGTGCCACTGCCGCTCAAAATCGAAATTCCTGTGCCGATGTTGGCTACGTTGATGGCCGTGCCGCCGCCCTTGTTGATTGCCCCCTGCAGAATGTTCGTGCCAGAGCCATTCAAATTCAGCGTCTTGGTGCCGGCCGTGCCGCCGGTGCCGCCGTCGATGTTGCCGGCGAATGTCAACGTCTTGGCAGCAGCGCCGTTCGTGAAAGTCGTGGTCCCGGTGACTGCCGTGCCCAATACGATGTTGGCGTTGACCAACTGATGATTGGCAACCGTGCTGCTCATCGCCACCAAAGCCGTATCATCCAGCGTCAGTGTCTGACTCCCCACCGCACCCGAACCTACGGTGTAGGCCGCGGCCGAGGCGGTATCAAAGAAGATGCTGCCAACCGCGACTCCCGCGCCAAGGTCAATGGTGGTATTGCCATTGCCGGCGCCATTGAAGGTGGCGGTATCACCCGTGCCGGGCACAGGTGAAGCACTCCAGTTGGCGCCAGCCCAAGTTGCATCAACAGTGCCGTTCCAAGTGGCGCTGGCGGCATGGGTGTTTGCCGCAAAGGCCATCGCCGCCAGCAACAGCGCGAACAGCGCGTGGCGGGGCAGCGGGTTTTTCGATTCGGAATGGTTCGGTCTCATATCTCAAGCTTCAATTTTTCTTAATCGGCATTCCGAGATGGCGGCAATGGGTCGCAACAGTTGGGCGCGCAGCTCGGTTGTATGTGTTAAGAATATCGCACCGGCCCTATGAATTCATATAGCCATTATTGGTGAGACACGGCCGGGCGGCCACCGCCGGATTTCAGACCTCCACCGGCAACTTCTGGGAGGACGGGGAGCCGGCCCGATGAAATTTGTTGACCGCTTCGGTGCGGGTGCGCACGTGGAGTTTTTCGTAGATCTTGCGGATGTGCGAATGCACCGTGTCGAAACGGATGTTCATGGCGTCGGCGATTTCCTTGTAGAGAAATCCCTTGGCCAGGTGATCCAGCACCTCCTGCTCGCGCGGCGTCAACTGCTCCAGCTCCCGCGAAGCATTGCCGGTCTGGAGAAACGAGGCCACCACCTTGCGGGCGATGTGGCTCGTCATGGGCGAGCCGCCGTTGTAAACATCGCGCAACGCCGTCAGCAATTCGTCCGGCGGCGTCTGCTTGAGCAGATAGCCGCTGGCCCCGGCGGCGAGCGCCTTGAAAATCAGTTCCGTGTTCTCATACACGGTGAACATCACGATCTGCGTCTTGGGTAGCAGCGGCTTGAGTTCGCACACGCAGTCCACGCCGTTCTTGCCCGGCAGATTGATGTCCATGAGGATCACGTCGGGTTTGACGCCCGGCAATTCGGCCAGGGCGGACTCGGCGGTTTCGTGCCGGCTCGCGCACTCAAAGCCTTCGGACAGCTCAATCAGCTTGCTCAAGCTGCCGCGCAGGCGGAGATTGTCTTCCACGATGGACACGCGAATTTTCATCTTGGTTTTCATCTTATTCCTTTGGGTGTTTCCGCCCTATAGCCATTTCGGGTGATGGCCGGCCGTCAGATTGACGGACATCTCGATGCGCGTCCCTTGGTCGGGCCGGCTGATCACCACGCACCGCCCGCCAATCGAGGCCAGCCGCTTTTCTAGGTTGCCCAAGCCGCGCCCGGACGAAATCCGACCGGGACGCTGCCCTCAACCAGACCTCGGTGGCGCCGGCGTGTTTGAGAATGTTGTTCAGCGTTTCTTTGAATGCCAGAAAGAGATTGTGCCGCACCTCGGCCCGCACCGCCCACACCGGCATTTGCGCCGGCAGATCGAGCCGGCAGCGGATGCCGGCCACCGCCAGATATTCCTGCGCGAACTTGCAAAGGTAGTTCAACAGGCCTTCCAACGTGTCGTTCTGGGGGTCCACCGCCCACACGATTTCATCCATGCCCTTGGTCAGTTCGCGGGCCATGTCCGATATCTGGCCGAGGTGGCTGTTGACCTCCTCCGGCGGCGTGCGCCGCGCCAGTTCGGTGAGCAGGCTGATGTGCGTGAGCCCCGCGCCCAGATCGTAGTGAATGTCCTTGGCGATGCGCGTGCGGTCCCGCTCCACCGCGCGCTGGCGTTCCAAGATCTCCAATTGGCGGCGCATTTTGCGAACCACCACCTGACGGACAAAGACCACCACCAGGCCCGCGCCGGCAATCCACAGCAGCACCGCAAACCAGGATGTCTCGTAAAAATGCGGCGACACGGTCAGCAGCAGATTTGCCCCTTCCGCGTTCCACACGCCGTCGTTGTTGCAAGCGATGACGCGGAAGGTGTATTGCCCCGGTCGCAGGAAACTGTATTGCGCCGTCCGCCGCGTGCCGGCTTCCACCCAGTCTTTGTCCAAACCTTCCAGCTTGTAGCGGAAGCGCACCCGGTCCGGTGACACAAAACTCAAACCCGTGTAGTGAAGTTCGACCTGCCGCTTGCCCGGAGCCAATTCCA
>JAPLTZ010000239.1 GCA_026397895.1 Verrucomicrobiota bacterium
TGTGATGGAGGATGGAATCAACGGTGCCGGAGATTTTCATAAGGTTGTGCGCCGTCTTTATCAGCCGATTACGCGCGCGCCGCAAGAAAAATTTCGGAATAGCTTTCCGCCGCCGCGCTTTTCTGGTTTCATCCCTCCGCTGGAAACCCGCCGAAAACCGGCGTCCCGGCCAACTGTTTACAAACTATGGAAACCACACCGTCCGCCGCGTCCGCCCTGCCCACCGTCATCGTCCGCCCCGGCGAAGCCGACCGCATCCTCGCCGGCCACCCGTGGATCTACAGCAGCTCCGTGCTGCGCCTCACCGCGCCCGCCGCCGACGGCGACCTCGTGCAAGTCAAAGACCACCGCCAGCGCCTGCTCGGCGTGGGCTTCTACAATTCCAAATCCCGGATCAACGTCCGTGTCCTCGCGCCCGACCGCGTGACCGTGGACGAAAAATTCTTCGAGCAGCGCATCCGCGCCGCGCTCGCCGTCCGCCAGAAACATCTGCCGCGCGCGACCTCGTTCCGCGTCGTCAACGCCGAGAGCGATTTTCTCTCCGGCCTCATCGTGGACAAATACGAGGACGTGCTCACCCTCCAGATTTCCGCGCTCGGCATGGACCTCCGCAAGCCGCTCATCGTCGCCGCGCTGCAGAAGATTTTCTCCCCGCGCGCCATCATGGAGCGCAGCGACGTCGCCTCGCGCAAATTCGAGGGCCTCGCCGAAGCCAACGGCGTCATCGCCGGCGAACTCACCGGGCCGGTCACCGTGAACCTCAACGGCCTCAAGTTCGAGACCGACCTCGTCGGCGGGCACAAGACCGGCATGTATCTCGACCAGCAGGCGAATTATCAGGCCGTCGCGCAATCCGCCAAAGACGCGCAAGTCCTCGACTGCTTCAGCTTCCTCGGCGGGTTCGGCCTGCACGCCGCCCGCGCCGGCGCGAAGCAGGTTCACCTGCTCGACCAGAGCGCGGACGCCGTCGCCGCCTCGCTCCGCAACGCGAAGACGAATGGCCTGGAGAAAAATGTTTCCGCCGAAGCCATCAACGTCTTCGACTGGCTCAAAGTCGCCACCGCCGTGAAGCCGCACGAACGCGTCATCCCGCGCTACGACCTCGTCATCCTCGACCCGCCGTCATTCACCCGCACCCGCGCCGCCGTGGGCGATGCGTTGCGCGGCTACAAGGAAATCCATCTGCGCGCGCTGAAGCTGCTGAAGACCGGCGGCACGCTGGCGACGTTCTGCTGCTCGCACCACGTAGACGTGAATCTTTTTCAGGAAGTCATCCTCTCCGCCGCCTACGACGCGCACCGCATCCTGCGCCGCACCGCCACCTACTCGCAATCACCCGACCACCCGGTCATCCCCGCGATTGCCGAGACGGAATACCTCAAGGGCTTTGCGTTTGAAGTGGTGCGGTGAGGTTAAAAATTCCCGTTTAACGCCTCTTCCGTTTTATCGCGTAAGACATAAATCCAAGGCCGAAAATCAAAAGCGTCATGCTGCGCGGTTCTGGCACAACTTGAAATTGGAAATTTGGGCCGATAAAAATGTAATTTGCATTATCAGCCGGGTACGCTGTCCATTGTCCATCAACAGACACTTGAAAGCTCCCAAATCCGGTGAGATATGGAGAAACTGATATGAGTGGCAGATTATCAGTTCCGTTTGGTGACCCAAAGTGGAAAACAGTCGAGGACAGACCATCAGTGTTCCGCGTTGAAACTGCATAGTTCTGATTTGCCGATAGAAACAGAGCGGACACAGGCTGAAGAGTGTCATGAGCGCTTGGATAGGCATAACTCGCCAGAACTTGATTTGTGCCCTGCCAAAAAATTACTTGAGATGCCGAGGAAGAAATAGCTGTCACTACCAAATCTTGGTTTGGAGTAAACGTCCACCCGATGCCATTATTGACATAACCGAGCGGATACGCTGAAAGCACGCCGCCTGTAATCGGAGTGATTGGTATCAATGCATCAAATGTTCCTTGTGCCTTTCCATCAATCACCGCACTGGCAAGCAGAGAACTGAACAACCAAACACTGGTATGCCTTGTTTTTTCCACCAAGGAACACGATTGGCAATTTCCAACGGCAAAGCAACTACTTTAACAACTCCCGCTGCCAGTTCATCAGCTCCGCCGCGTGCGTGTCCCAATCGCGGGCGAGGTCGCCCAGCGTGGCGCGCGGCGCGATGAGCGTGGGGTCAAGATCGAGCTGGTGCGCCTGCACATTGCGGTGTTTTTCGAGGTTGAGAAAGCGCTGGTGTTCCGCGTGCGTGGGGCGGCGGCCATTGCGTTGCTGCGGTTCGGGATGCTGCGCGGCGGGAACGGCGAGGCCGGTCTTGACGGCTTGCGCGAGGCCATCGCGGCGGCGCGGCGAAAGGTAGCGCGGCAGGAGCGGGGCCACGGGCTGTTGCGCGGCGGCAACCTCGGCGATGTTCACCATCAGCTCGTGGTTGAGGATGAAGAACGGCGGCCGGTTGGCGGCAATCGCCTCGGTCTCGCGCCAGCGCCAGAGTTCGCGCAGCACGGCGAGCGCGGGCCGGTTCAAAACGTAGCTGCCTTTGACGCGCCAGACGCCGTCAGGATCGGCGGCAGGAAGCTGGGAGGATTCGGCGATGAGCCGCGCGCAACTTTCCTGATGCCACGCGAGCCGGCCTTTGGCGATGAGTTCGGCCTTGAGCTTGTCGGCGAGCGGCTTGAGGTGGTGCGTGTCGTTGCGGGCGTAGTCTTCCATCTTGGGCGTGAGCGGACGGCGGGCCCAGTCGGCTTTCTGCGAACCTTTCTCCAGCTTCACGCCGAGGCAAGTTTCGACGAGGTCGCCGAGGCTGAATTTTTTCATGCCGAGCAGCCGCGCGGCGAGCATGGTGTCGAAAATCGCGCCGGGCACGAACTCGTGGTGCTTGCGGAGCAGGCGCAGGTCGTAATCCGCTGCGTGGAAAATCAGCTCATGACCGGCGAGCGCGTCGAGCAGCGGGTCGATGTCCATCCCGGCGAGCGGGTCCACGAGGCGGTCGCCGGCGGCGGTGCTGATCTGGAGGAGGCAGAGCTTCTCGGGGTAGGCGTGCAGACTGTCCGCCTCGGTGTCCACGGCCACCCAGTCGGCGGCGCGGATCGTGGGGAGAAAGGCGGTGAGCGTTTGTTCCGTGTTGATCACGCGCGAGACTCTACCACGGCGGCGCCGGGGGAAAAGTTTTGTTTGCCGTTCATTCCGCGCGGACGCCCAGCACGGTGTCGCCGATGAGCCGGGCGGCGGTTTCGGACGACAGCAGGTCGGTGTTGAGGACGAGGTGGTAGAGCAGCGGGTCGGCGATGTCCTTCCCGAAATATTTTTTGAAGTAACGCTGCCGCCCGAGGTCTTCGCGCCGGATGCGTTCCAGCGCGGCCTTGCGGGTGAGACCGTCAAACTCCTGCATCGCGGCGACGCGCCGTTCCACCGAACCGACGAGCCGCACATGCACGGCGCCGGGCTGCTTGGCGGTGACGATGTTCGCGCCGCGCCCGAGGAGGATGACGTTGCCGAGGCTGGCGAGGTGGAGGATGGTTTCGGAGGTCTGCTGGACGAGCGTCCACGCCGCCGGGCGCAGGCCGAACAATTCATCCATCGCATCCTCGATTTCCGAAACGCGGTCTTCGGGCATGAACTTGGCGATGCGTTCGGGCAGGTTGTGGTCGGTGAGGACGCGTTCCATGAGGTTGCGGTCAAACACCGTCCACGGCGCGGCGGCTTTGGGAGAGCGGTCTTGCAGATATTGGGCGAGTTTCTCGGCGATGGCGTGCGCGCCGCAGCCGGACTGCCGGGAAATCGTCACCGCGCGTTTCAACTCGCAGGCCGCCGCCTTGCCCGCCGGCCGGACCTGGCTTTGGATGAAGCTCAGATAAGTTTCACATCCGCTGCTCATAATCGCCTCCAGTCTGTCGCCCGGAGCCACTCTACGCCCGCCCGACCGCTTTGCAACCCCGCCGCAAAGTTTTGACCGCCGCTAATTTTGCGGATTTGATTTCCTGCCGCGTCACGGCTCCACCCGCACCGGCATCCCGAGCCAGACCAGCTTCAGCAAAAACTCCGCGTTCCAGTTCGCCAGCCGAAAGCAGCCGTGCGATTCCGTGCGCCCCACGTCCTCCGGCTTCGGCGTGCCGTGGATGCCGTAGCCGGTTTTGTCCAGGCTGATCCACACGGTGCCGACGGGATTGTTCGGGCCGGGCTGAATGATGAGCTTGCGCCCGATTTCCTGCGCCTCCGGCACTTCGGGAAACACCTCCGGGTCGAACGTGTAATTCGGATTCGGCGCGACGGCCACGATGTGCAACTCACCCGCCGGACGCTTCTCCGCCTTCTTGGCAATGCTGCACGGAAAATGCGCCAGCAGGTTCGTCTCCGCGTCGAACGCCTCCAGCGTCTTCTCCGCGAGGCTGATGACCACAAACGCCGCCTTCGTCTGCGGCGCGGGATAATCCGCGTCCGGCACCGTGAAGCTCGCGCCGGCGAAAACATTCGTCCAGTCCACGCCCGGCTTCAGCAGCTTGATCAGCTTCGGATGCGCCCGCGATTTTTCCGCCACCAGCTCCAGCACCGTCTCGTAATCCAACGCCGACTGCTGCGACTTGCCCAGCCACGACTTGCTCAACGGCTGCAAGCGCGCCAGATCGTTGCTCGTCACGATGTAACTCGCGAATGCCGGCAGCACCAGCGCCAACGCCGGGCGCGTGTTCGTGTCCAGCGCGCCGGTTTCCGGCAA
>JAPLTZ010000160.1 GCA_026397895.1 Verrucomicrobiota bacterium
CGGCGGCGGCTCGAAGCCTGCGGCGTGGGCGCGGAGCGGGTCGGCTTGGACGTGGGCATCGGTTTCGGGAAGACGCCGGAGCATAATTTGCAGTTGCTCGCGGGCCTGCGGCAATTTACAAACAGCGGGAGGCCGATGCTGCTGGGCATTTCCAGGAAGTCGTTCATCGGAAAATTGCTGGGCGCGGAAACGGCGGACCGGCTGCCGGCAGCGCTGGCGCTCACGGCGCTGGCGGTGGACGCCGGCGTGCAGATGTTCCGCACGCACGACGTGGCGGCGACCGTGCAGGCCGTCCGCATGGCCGAGGCGGTGTTGGCGAAAAAGGAAAAGTGAACTGGCACAATCTACATACGATGTGGCGCACCGCCGCCGTCGAGATTTTGATTCTCGCGGTGGTGATTTACTACGCCTTCCGGTTTGTGCGCGGCACGCGCGGCGCGCCGGTCGTCACGGGCTTCATCGTGGTGCTGGCGGCGTTCGCGCTGGGGACGACGCTGCTGGACTTGAAAGTTTTGCGCTGGCTGCTGGGAACATTTTCCGCGTTCTTCGCGGTGGCGGTAGTGGTGATTTTTCAGCCGGAACTGCGCCGCATGCTCGCCGAACTCGGCAACCTCCCGCTCTTCAGCTCGGCGCACGAGCAGCGCGAGAACATCGAGGTCATTATCCAGACCGTCGAGCGGCTCGCCGACGTGCGCATCGGCGCGCTCATCGCCATCGAGCAGACCATCCAACTCAACGAAGCGGTGGAGTCGGGCATCAAGGTGGATTGCGAGGCGACGCCGGAAATGCTGGAGACGATTTTCTTCCCGAACAACGCCATCCACGACGGCGGCGTGCTGATCAAGGGCGACCGCATCACGCAGGCGGCGTGCATTTTTCCGCTGACGCAGCGGGCGGACTTGAGCAAGTCGCTCGGCACGCGCCACCGCGCGGCCATCGGCTTGAGCGAGGAGACGGACGCGGTCGTCGTCGTCGTCAGCGAGGAGACGGGCGCGATTTCGCACGCCTACAAAGGCCAGTTCACCCGCAGCGTGACGCTGGAACAGTTGCGCGCCTTCCTCACCTCCGTGCTCGTCAGCCCGGCCAAGAACCGCCACTGGCTGCGCTGGGTGCGCACCCGCGTTGTCGAACCCGCCAAACCGAACGTCTGACCATGTTTCTGCGCGACCTCATCCTGAAAGACGCCTGGCTGAAACTGTTTTCGCTGGCGCTGGCGGTGCTCATCTGGTTCACCGTATCCATCGCCATCCGCAATGAGAACGCCCTGAACAACGGCCTCGCCGCGCAACCGCCCCGCACCTTCTCGCTGCGCGTGAACCTGCTTTCCGCCACCGCCGACGTCCACGCCTTCCGCGCGAACCCCGAGTTCGTCGAGGTCACCGTGCGCGGCGAGACCGGCAGCCCACAGGAGCTTCAGGCCCGCGATGTCCACGTGCTCGCCGACCTGACCGGCGTTGACCCGGCCCGCAACGCCCGCCGCCGCCTCGAAGTCTCCGCGCCGCCCGGCGTGGAAATCGTCCGCGTCATCCCGGCGGACGTCGAAATCCTCGCCCCGGCCAAACCCGCGAAATAATTTCCCATGAGCAACCCCAAACGCATCTTCGGCACGGACGGCGTCCGTGGCACCGCCAACGTCGAACCCGTCACCGCCGAGACCGCGCTCAAGCTCGGCTGCGCCGCCGCCCACGTTTTCAAAAATCTCGAAGCCCAGTCGCGCGGCCGCCACGCGCAGCCTGCGCGCCGACGCCGGCATCGTCATCACCGCCTCCCACAATCCGTATGCCGACAACGGCATCAAATTCTTCCGTGCCGACGGCTACAAACTCGACGACAAGATCGAGGACCAGATCGAGCACCTCGTGTTCTCCGGCGAGATCGAGAACATCCGTCCCAACGCCGAAGCCATCGGCAAAGCCGTCCGCATCGACGACGCCCTCGGCCGCTACATCGAATACGCCAAGAATTCCCTCCCGCGCGGCCTCACCCTCGAAGGCGTGCGCATCGTCGTGGACTGCGCCAACGGCGCCGCCTACAAATCCACCCCCTGCGTCCTGCGCGAGCTGGGCGCGGAAGTTATCGTCTGCAACAACCACCCCGACGGCATGAACATCAACCGCGACTGCGGCTCCATGCACCCGGAAGTTGTCTGCCGCAAAGTCGTCGAACACCAGGCTCACCTCGGCCTCGCCCACGACGGCGATGCCGACCGCCTACTGCTCTGCGACGAGAACGGCCGGCTCATCGACGGCGACGACATCATGGCCATCGCCGCGCTGGAGATGATGCGGCAGAAAACCCTCGCCCACGAAACCCTCGTCACCACCGTGATGAGCAACGCCGGCCTCGATGTCGTCATCCGGGCCGCCGGCGGCAAGATCATCCGCACCGCCGTGGGCGACAAGAACGTCATCGATGAGATGCTGCGCGGCGGCTACAACCTCGGCGGCGAGCAGAGCGGCCACATGATTTTTCGCGACCACAGCACCACCGGCGACGGCCTCGTCAGCGCGCTGCAAATCATCCGCGTCATGAAAGCCACCGGCAAGCCCTTGAGCGAACTCGCCCGCTGCTGGACGCGCTACCCGCAGCTCGTCACCAACGTGAAGGTGCGCGAGAAAATCCCGTTCGAGCAGCTCGACGACGTGACCCAGCTCGTCGCCGCCGCCGAAGCCGCCGTGAAACCGGACGGCGGACGCGTGCTGCTGCGCTACTCCGGCACCGAGCCGAAAGCGCGGCTGCTCCTCGAGGGCCGCGAACAGGCCGTGCTGGAAAAGTGGAGCGCGCAGATTTGCGACGCCATCAAGAAGCAGATCGGGGCGTGAGCCGGAGCGGGCAGGATTTCAATCTACTGGCGGAAAGAACTTCAGCCTATCCTGACGTTAGGTCACGTCATCGTCATACACTCAAATCCGATAATCCTCATCTGACTCTGGCCGCCGAGTCCGTGCTGGCGCTGGCTCATCAGGATACCAATCATGGTCACAGCACAATGCCTGTCCGTCGCAAAGAGGGCAACGCTCCACATCGCAGCCTAGTGCATGATACTGTCCGCTGCATGCCCCGCAGTCGTGACACAACTCGCCACGCTCTGCTCCCCAGTCCTCGCTCTCTGCGCTGTAAGCAATCCGTGAATACTCGACGCCATCCTTGACGAAGGCCCGAACTGCTTGAGCCTCCTCCAGCGCTTTGATGCGCGTGATGTGCATCTCGACACCGTTGTAAAGTTGACAGTCTGGCTGCATGGCGCGCGCAGTGACCTAACTATCAATCGGCGGATTGAAGTTCCGCCCATCCTGTTTCATGGTTTGGACTTTGCTTGGCTCGCATTGATTTTTCAAGCGAAAGGTTGGCTTGAACCCAAACTCCGAACCGGGAAACGCCGGGTCGTTCCGGCCCGGGCCGGAGGTCGCAGGCAATTTCCGCAGGCATGTCCGGCTCATTCCGAAGGAACGGCTGAAAAAATGTCGCCGCCGTTCAGCCGTCACTGCGGGACTCAGGTCCGGGCGGCAGCACCCCGGCGTTGAAACGCCGGGCTATTGTCAGATGTTCCTCCGGAACATGGCTGCCCGCACGGGGCGGTTGCCCGTCGGACAATTTGCCGCCAATCAGAACCGCACAATCGCGCCCGCCGAGAAAAAGCGGCCGAGCGACGGAACGCCGTAGGCTTCCTCGTAGCGTTCGCCGAGCAGGTTTTCCGCGCGGCCATAGACTTCGAGGTTCTTCGTGATTTTCCAGCGCAGGCCGAGGTCGAGCTTGGTGTAGCTGCCCATCTCCACGCGCGCGGCGGGCCACCCGGAATAATCCATGTCTGAACGCGGGCCGCTGAACAGCGCGGTCACGTTGGCGGAGACGGTGGGAACGATGTCCCAGTTCAGCCCCACGCTGCCGCTGTGTTCCGGGCGGCGGTCGAGGGTCAGGCCGGTCTCGCGGTTTTCGGTGTGCTGCCAGGTGTAGGCGGCGCGCAGGGTGAGGTTCGTCACCGGCGTCCACGTCGCGAAATTTTCCACGCCGAACGTGCGGGCGCGGCTGACGTTGGCGGGCGGGAAGCCGGCGATGAGGTTGTCAAAGTCATTGTGGAAAAACGTTGCGCCGATGCGGAATTTGCCGCCGGCGAGCGGCTGCTCCACGCCCGCGTCCCAGCCGAAACTTTCCTCGGGTTGCAGGTTCGAGTTGCTGAAGCCGGGATAATAAAGCTGCGCGATGCTCGGCGCGCGGAAGCCCGTGCCCGCCGTCGCGCGGAAAATCGTCTCCGTGCCCGGCGCGGTGAACCGCCCGCCGAACCGATACGTCCCGTGCGTGCCGAACGCGCTGTTGTCGTCCACGCGCCCGCCGGCGGTGAGCGTCACGCGCTCGACGGGCGTGAATTCGTATTGGCCGTAAACCGAATACGTCTCAATGGCGCGGTCGAGTGCGCCATAGGTGTCGCGGTAATCCGCGGTGCTGCGTTCGAGCGTGCCGCCGAGGAGTATCTTGTGGCCGTCCGCCGGTGTGAAGATGTTCTGGAAATCCGCGAGCCAGCGTTCGGCGAGGAGGTTGGAGGCGTAGTCGCCGAAGAAGAACGGCGGATTCGGCGCGGGCTGGGCGAACTTGCCGTTCTCGTGCGCGTAGGAGAAGGTCGCCTTGGCGTTCCACCAGCTTGTGGGGTCGGCGTTGAGCGTGAGGCCGATGAGCGCGTTTTCGTTCTTGGTGCGGTCGTTCGGGTCGTCGGTGAAACGGTCGTTGGGCGTGCCGTCGTCGGAGCGGAGGTAGTTCACCAGCAGCGCGGCGCTGAACGACTCGGTGAAGTCGTAGCGTGCGCGGCCGGAGAGATTCAGCGCGGAGAAATCGCTGTTGATGCGGTCGCCGTCGCTCTGCGTGTAGCTCAGGTCGGCGGCGAGCGACGCCTTGCCGGTGCGCCCGGCGAACGAGGTGCGCCCGAGCAGCGTGCCAAACGAGCCGTATTCAAACTGCGCCGAGCCGCCGGGCGTGCCCGCGCCCTGTTTGGTGACGATGTTGATGACGCCGCCCAGCGCTTCCGAGCCGTAGAGCGTGCTTTGCGGGCCGCGCAAAACTTCGACGCGCTCGATGTTGTCCACGGCGAGCTGGCTGAAATCGTAAGCGTTGTTGAAGCCGTTGTTCACGCGGATGCCGTCCACGAGGACGAGCGTCTGCTGGCTGTTCGCGCCGCGCAGGAACACGCTGGTCAGCGAACCCGGCTGTCCGGTGCGCGCGACGGCGATGCCCGGTTCGCCGCGGAGGACGTCGGCGACGAACTGTTGCTGGCTGGCCATCTGGCTCAGGCGTGGCAGCTGCAAGGCGAGATCGGCGATGGGTTCCTGGCGCTGGGTCTGCAGGCAGATGAGCCAGAAGGCATCCTGCTCGTGAGAGAGGGCTATGTGCCACTGCTGGCCGGCGAAGCGCAGTACCAGCTTGCCTCCCAGACCGCTGGCAAGGGCTTGCTCTATGGGCAGTCGCAGGGCATCCGGCAGTTGGGCCGGCCAGGCACTTCTCGGTTCATCCAGCCAATGAAGCGGGGTTTGCATCACATCGGTCAGGGCGACCAGCCGTTGGCTGCGCACATCCAGACGAAAGAACAGCGGTGTCTGGCTGGCAGGAGGAAGGTGACTGAGCGCGGTAGACGACATGAACTGATAACATCCTGTTGAACAACTGTCGGGTGGCAAGAATACTGCAAAATCGGTGCAAACAAAATTTCATTGAAATCTAAATTAGAAA
>JAPLTZ010000483.1 GCA_026397895.1 Verrucomicrobiota bacterium
ACACCTCCGCTTGAAGCTGCATACCAGTTAATAGTTCCTGCGCTGGCAGAAGCACTTAAACCAACTGTTCCTGCATCGCAACGCCCTGCCGGAGTTGTTCCGGAAATAGTTGGTGTAGTTGTTACAGTCGCGATTACCGAAGTTCTGGATGCAGTTGTACAACCACCGGATGTAGCATCTACAAAATAGTAGTAAGTGGCATTGGAAGAAAGACTTGTTGTTGTATAACTTGTTCCTGTTCCCAATGAGGTGCCACCGGTTGGCCCCGCATACCAGTTAATGTTACCTGCACTTGCCGTAGCACCTAAGTTAACTGTTCCTGCATCACAGCGTGAGCCGGGTGTAGTGCCCGTAATAGTTGGCGTTGCTGTAGCTGTTAAGGTAGCCTGATTTGAATTTACAGTACCGCTAATGTTGGTGAATACAGCACGGTACTTATAATTGTTTAATCCGGTTACATCTGAAATATTAAGTGTTGTTGTTGTATAGTTTGAGTAAACACTCCCATCCATACCTGCGGTAATATCTGCAAAAGTGCCGGTATTAGGGTCCCGCTGCCATTTAACGGAAGGAGCAGGAGTTGAAGATGAAGTGCTGCTAAATGTGGTACTGTAACCATAACAGGCGCTGGCATTACCAGGTTGAGTTGCCACTGTTAATGTGGTAGTTTCTCCTATCTGTGTTCTGCCGAATGATATTTCACCGGTAGCTTGTGTGGAAGTAGAAGTGCGGGTTCCAGTTGTGGTTGCATACCATGTTCCGCTGGTTAATCTGCGCAGTTTAAAACTATCGGTAACCGCTCCACCATCAACATCGCCTGCCACGAAAGTATATGTAGGAGAGTATGAGGTAAAGCCAGCCACACTATTATTACTTAAATCCCAGGTTCGGTTAACCCTCTTTGCAGCGTTGATTCCCGAACTTGCAATAGCTGCATCATCGCCTGATGCGGTAGATGCGACAATTGAACCTGAGCCGCTTACTGTTCCTACAAAAGCTAAGGTAACCGGTGCGTAAACACTCGCATCGCCAATACTGAATGTTTTTGAAGGGGCTGCAGAATTAGGTATATACATTTCTTCGTTACCATAAATGTATTTGCCCGCTGCTGCACCACTTACGCTACCGGTTATTGGTATTGCTATTCTATTTGATCCTGTTTTTATTATTCCGCTTGTGAAAGTGAGTGTATTATTTATAGTAGCTACAGCAGTGCTTCCGCCAATGCTTAAAGTATCGGTGGCTTTATTAACCGTTAGATTATAGAATGCCTGAGCGCTGGCAGTTCCTTTTATTGCCTGTGCAATAGTTCCATTAAAGTTAACGGTGCCGGTGCCGTAAGTGAAAGTTCCCCCGTTGTTAATCCAATCGCCTGCTGCATTGATGGTTGTAGCAGTTCCTTTATCAAAAGTTCCGGCAGTTAAAGTTAAATCTGAATTGAGCGTTAAAGAAGCAGTGCTACCGCTTACACTCAATGTATTTGAACTTTTGTTTACTGTAAGCTTATTAAAAGTTTGTGCTGCAGCTGTACCATTAATTG
>JAPLTZ010000392.1 GCA_026397895.1 Verrucomicrobiota bacterium
ATCCGGTTAATCCTGTCAAAAAAAATCACTTTGAAAACGAAGCATCCGATTGTAATCGCGCTTGACGGCACGAGCGCGAGCGGCAAGCGCACCAACTCCAAGCTGGTCGCCAAGGCGCTGGGCTTCGTCTATGTGGACACGGGCGCGATGTATCGCACGCTGGGTTGGTATTGCCTGACCAAGCGGGTGGACATCCACGATGCCAAGGCGGTGGCCAATGCGTGCCGCCGGTGGAAGACGACGCTCGTGTGCGTGGACGAAAAGGTGCAACTGATGGTGGACGGGTTTTTCCCGGAAAAGGAAATGCGCACCGCCGAGGTGAGCATGGCGACGTCGCTCGTCGCCGCCATTCCGAAGGTGCGTGACTGGATGAAGGAAACGCAGCGGAGTTGCATCAAGTTCGGCAATCTCGTGATGGAGGGGCGCGACATCGGCACGAATGTTTTTCCGGAAACAGATTTCAAGTTTTACCTAGACGCGCACTTGGAGGAGCGCACGAAGCGGCGTGAGTCCGAGGGTGTGAGCGAGAATCTGGCTGCGCGGGACAAGCAGGACAGCCAGCGCGCCGCCGCGCCGCTGATGATCGCGCTGGGGGCGAAGGTGATCAACAATTCCAACATGACTTCGGAGCAGACAAGCGGGCTGATCATCGCGGAAGTGCGGAAACAGATGGCGGCCCCGCGATGAACCTCTCGTATCGCATCGGCTGGTCGCTGTTCCGGTTGATGTATGCCACCTACTTCCGCTGGCGCATCTGCAATCCGGAGCGCGTGCCGCTTACCGGGTCGGTCATCCTAGCCAGCAACCACGCGAGCTTCATTGACCCGCCGCTGGTGGGTTCGGCGCTGCCACGCGACATCAACTACCTCGCGCGCGAATCGCTGTTCCGCTTTCCGGGCGTCGGCGCGTTGCTGCGTTCGTGGCAGGCGGTGCCGGTGGATCGTGACGGTGGCGGGGCGCGCGGGTTGAAGGCGATTCTCGACCGCCTGCTCGCGGGCGGGGCGATCATCCTGTTTCCCGAAGGGACGCGGACGCGGGACGGGAAATTGCAGGCGGCGCGCTCCGGCATCGGGTTGGTGGTCATAAAATCTACCGCGCCGGTGATTCCGGTGCGGGTGTTCGGAACTTATGAGGCTTACGGACGGCACATGAAATTTCCGCGCCCGCACCGCGTGACAGTGAAGTATGGTTGCCCGCTGGACTTCGCGGCGTTGCGGGCGGAGGCGAAGTCTTGCAGCAAAGACCGGCTGAAGAAAATCTATCAGGAAGCGGCGGATGAAATCATGGCGGCCATCGCTGGGTTGGAGCCGTGCGTGGACAAGCCCGTCTTTCCCTGACCGTCAGATGCCCCAGTTTGCCAGCGTGCGGCTGATGGCGTTCGCGACGTGCGTGAGTCTGGGGTGCGATTGCTCGAAGTCCTCCACGGAGGAAGCCAACCCGGCGAGCGAGAGTTTCAGCAGGCGGGGATTTTGCGATGCGCGCGTGGCTTCGTGGGCGGAGATTTCGGCGAAGCGGGCGATGCTTTGGGCTTCTTCGTCGTGAGTCTGGGCGAGCGTCACGACTTCCGACTTCAGCGTGGCGACGAGCTGCAACAGCTCCTGCTTGCGGTCGTCCTTGATGGTGTCGGCGGCCTGGATGCGGGCTTCAATTTTTCCAATCGTGTCTTCAATCATGGCGGTTTTGTTTCCGGTTGAAAGATAGCCCGCGCCGATTGTTCGGCAAGGGGAATTGCCGGGCGCACTTTTGGCTCGCTTTTCTTCCCTCCGGCTCAACATCTTTGCAGCCATGTATCGCAACCAAAAAATCGTGGTCGTCATGCCCGCCTACAATGCCGCCAAAACCTTGCGCCAGACCTACGATGAGGTCATCGAGCAGGGCGTGGTGGACAGGATCATCCTGGTGGATGACCGCAGTCGGGACGAGACGGCGGCTTTGGCGCGGACGCTTCCCGGCGTGCTCGTCCATGTCCATGAGCAGAACACCGGCTACGGCGGCAATCAAAAGACTTGTTACCGCCTCGCACTCGCGGAGGGCGCGGACATCGTCATCATGCTGCACCCGGATTATCAATACACACCCAAGCTGATTCCGGCGATGGCTTCCATCATCGCCAACGAACTCCATCCCTGCGTGCTGGGCAGCCGCATTTTGGGCGGCTATTCTTTGAAGGGCGGGATGCCGGTCTGGAAATATGTTGCGAACCGTTTTCTGACTTTGGTGGAAAATATCCTGCTGGGCGCGAAGCTTTCCGAATATCACACCGGCTACCGCGCGTTCTCGCGGAAAATTCTGGAGCAGGTGCTCTGGGAACAGAATTCCGACGACTTTGTTTTCGACAACCAGATGCTGGCGCAAATCCTCTGGCACGGGCACACGATTGCCGAAGTCAGTTGCCCGACGAAATATTTCCCGGAAGCGTCCTCCATCAACCTGCGCCGCAGCATCAGATACGGTTTCGGCTGCCTTTCTGTCGGCTTGACCTACCGGCTGGCAAAATGGGGATTCGTCCAGTCAAAGCTGTTCCCGCCCCCGCCGGAGCGGCTGGCAAAATGAAAACGCGGAGCGCACGCCCGAATCATCGGGGTCGCTCCGCGAAAATGAAAGGCGGCGGGCCGGATTACTTGGCCGCGTTCAACTTGATGGCCAGCCGCGACTTCTTGCGGTTGGCGGTGGCGGCATGCACCACGCCGACTTTGACGGCTTTGGCGTAGGCTGAGGAGACGGCGCGCAATGCGGGGGCGGCTTCGTCTTTTTTGCCGGCCTTCAGGAGGTCTAGATATTTTTTCTCCAGCGTGTGCAGGCGGGTCTTGACGCTGTGGTTTTGGGATTGTTTGCGGGCGCTGTTGCGCATCCGGCGTTCGGCTGATTTTGTGTTCGGCATAAAATTACGGTCTGAATCAATTTAAGGCCGGCAAAGCTATCCAAACCTTGCGCTTTGTCAACGCCGGCTTTCTCAAAAACCGCCTGACCTGACTCCGCGCGGGCTGATTCCGCTTGTTTTTTCCTCATACTCGCGTAAAAACCCCGCCATGAAATCAGCCTGCCTGTCCGCCATTCTAGTCGCCGCCAATCTCGCTTTCAACCTTTCCGCCGCCGAAAGCACGCCTGCCGTCAACACGCTCACCGCCGCCGAAAAAGCCGCCGGCTGGAAACTTCTGTTCAACGGTCAGGACACGACCGGCTGGCACAACTTCAAGGCCGAAGGCATCCGCCCCGGCTGGAAAATCCAGGACGGCGTCCTCACCTGCACGAGCAAGACCAATTCCGGCGACA
>JAPLTZ010000326.1:0-3715 GCA_026397895.1 Verrucomicrobiota bacterium
GCCTACGCCGAGGACGGCGACAATCCGCGCTGGGTTTCCTCGCTGCAAATCTACGCGCCGAACTTCTCTGGCAATGTCGGCAGCACCAACATCACCGGCGCACTCACCAACAACACCACCGGCAACGCGGCCACGGCGAGCGCGGGCTGGCCGACTTCGTGGAGCGGCGCGAGCATCACCTCGGCAGTCGCGCAGGCCACGCACGCCACCAATGCGGATGTGGCGGCTTCCGGCTGGCCGGTGTTCAGCGTCTCGGCGGGCGCGAACATCACCGTCACCACCAACGTCAGCGGCGCAAACACGAACTACACGGTCACAGGCAGCGCAGGCAGCGGCGTGACGAACGGCCAAAGCAATGTCTCCTTCGGCACGTTGACGCTCACCAACACGCTCGCACTTGGCGGCACGAATGACGCGGATGGAAAGTTCATCGCCAAAATCACCAGCAGCAATTCGCCAAGCACGTTCAACTTCACGATGCAGGCGAATCCGCAGACGACGAACCGAGCGGACAACGTGTTTTACTGGGGTTGGAATCAGGGCAGCGGCGGCGGTCAGGATGTGGCGAATGAAGCGTGTTTGTATCACGGCATCGAGCGGGAATGGCTGGGACAGTTCGAGGATTACATTCATTTCCGCAGCACGACGAACGGGGTTTCCTATCGCCCGTTGTTTTACGGCATCACCCGCGATAGCGGCATCTGCCAGAAAATAGAGAAGCTGGACACCTGGCAGATGATGGCGGGCAGCAA
Organism: Verrucomicrobiota bacterium; assembly: GCA_026397895.1. Lineage (GTDB taxonomy): Bacteria > Verrucomicrobiota > Verrucomicrobiia > Limisphaerales > JAFMIX01 > JAFMIX01. The sequence goes on from JAPLTZ010000326.1 coordinate 753, forward strand.
TCACCTTGACGAAATCCTCAATTTTAACGGCACGAACTCTGGATATTTCAAGCCCCCGGTTTCGTTTTACGAATACGTCAAGTTCTATGACCGCGCCGGGGCATACCGTTCCGCTTTTACCAACGGCATTCTCGTTTCTTATGGAGTTAATTTTAATCCAGATGGCAGCGGCAGCGGTTTGTGGCTCTCCCAAGACACGTCATTGACAAACAACAACCTTGTCGGCATGACGGCGAACTACTGGCGCACACGCAACGCAACTGGAACACTCACCAACCTCTATCAAAATGGCGGCGTGACGGTGGGCACGAACTCTTGGCAGGTGACGGTGGGCACGGATGTGGCGGGCGTGCAAATCAACAACGGCAACGGCGCGCAGACGACGTTCTTGAGCCTTGGCAATGCAGGTGTGGCTGACCGCACGGTGCTTTACTGCATCGGCAGCACGGACAACTCGGCGGTGGGCGGACACGCTCAATACGACACGCTGCTCAAATCCAAGAAGGGAGTTTTCTTTTCCGCGAATGATTCCGCGCAGAACGACATGCAGGTTTCCAACCGCTGGGTGTTTGTCAATGGCAGCGTGACGGTGACGGGCAGCCTCACCGCCGGGACGAACCTCACCGCCCGCGCCCACGCTTACACTACGGTTGCCGCCGCGCCCACGCTGGCGAACATCGGCGCAACAAATGTGTGGTTCACCTGGGCGAGCAACGGCAGCCCCGGCGTGCTGGTGGCGAGCTATTACGACGGCGGCAGCAATATCGTAAGCAAGACGCTCGCGCCCTGACCATGCCCACGCTGCAAACATTCGGCATCTGTTTCGCGCTGACGGGCGTGGTGTTTTGGGCCGGCCTGTGGCTGAAACATCGCTGCTGATTTTATGGGCTTGGAAAATTCCAACCTGAACATCCTGATCAAGACGGCGGCGGAACTCGCCGGCGCGGAGCAGGCCGCCGCCGCCCTCGAACGCGACATCGGCAAGGCCAAGGCCCTCGGCCAGGAATACGGCCACCTCGAAGCCAAACTCAAAACCGCCCGCGCCGCCATCGCCGAATACAACACCGCGCAGATCGGCGTGGGCAAGGCCGGCGTGGAGGCGGCCACCGCCGCCACCGCCGCCACGCAGGCCGATACCGAGGCCACCAAGGAAGCCGCCCTCGGCAAGCACGAGCTGAAGGCCGCGCTGAAAGTCCTCGGCCATGAGTTCGGCGCGCTCAAGGGCATCACCCGCTTCCTGTTCAACCCCACCACGCTCGGCATCTTCGCGCTCTATCAGGCTTACGAGGCGATCCACAAAATGGTGGAAAAATCGCGCGAGTGGAAGGAGACGCTGGAAAGCCACGTTGATCTATCCGGCATGGTCGCCGGCCTCGGCGAGGGCGTGAAGAAGATTGACGAGGCCAAAGTCCACACCGCCGAATTCTTCAACGAGTTCGAGCGCCGCAGCAAGGACACCAAAGGTTTCAAGGACAAGGCCGATGAGATCATCAAGCAGCTCCAGCGCGTGGCCGAGGAGGAAAAGAAACTCGCCGATGCCGAGGCCAAGCGCGACCTCGCCCGGCTGGAACTGCTCAAGGCCACCAAAAAAATCAGCGGCGAGGATTACGAGGCCGGCAAAGCCGCCATCGAGCAGAACCTCATCGGCAAAAAATCCGCCATCGGCAAAGACCTCGACAAAAAGACCGCCGCCGAACTGGCATCTGCCGCGAGCCAGGCGGATTTCTTCATCGCCACCAACACCGGCAAGGTCGGCCCGGCCAACCAGGCCGCGCAGGAGGCCGCCCGCCGCCGCGAGGATTTGAAGAAACAGCAGGAGTCCGCACTCAAGCTCGCCGAGGCGCACCTCAAGCAGCTCGAGGGCGAAGGCGAGGGCAAGGACAAGAAGACCGGGCTGATCGAGAAATACGAGCAGTTCCCCGCCTGGATGCGGGAAGTCATCGAGGGCGGCAAGACCGGGGAATGGTTTGATAAAAATGCCGGCCCCAACGCCAACCCCTTCACCAAAGCCGCACCCGCCACGCAGGAGCAGGTGCTCAAGGCGCGCAGCGGCGAAGCCGGCGCGATGTCCACCGCACGCCAGCGGAAGGGACAGATTCCTGATGCGGAGATTGCCGCCAAGCAGGCCGAGGCCGAGGCCAAAGACCTCCAGAAAAAAATCGACCAGGCGCAAAAGGACAGGCAGGCCATCGAGGAGGAGCTGAAGCGCCGGCAGGCCGATACCGCCGCCACCGCCCCCATCACCGCCGCCGCCGATGCCGCGAACAGCGAAGCCGCGCGCGTCTCTGCCGAGGCCAAGGCCGAGGAAGCCCGCCAGCGGGAGGCGGAGAAGGCCGCGCGCGAAAAAGACCGGGAAGACCGCCGCCGCGCCCGCGCCAACGACCGCGATGTCAACGCCCCGGACGCCGACCAGTTCCGCGCCGAGGACGGCGGCGATTTCTCCGGCATTCCCACGCCGCCCGCCGATGGCATGGTGGCGCTCAACGAGGCGTGGATGAAAAAGTTCAGCGAGCAGGATGCCCGGCTCGCCGCGCTTGCGGCCTCGGTCGGCAACCTCAACTCCCGCACCCGCGACGATCTCTCCGCCTGATTCCCATGACGACGTGGACGCTCGAAAATTCCGGCACGGAAAAAAGCATCGCCGCCTGGGGACTCGATGATCTGGAACTCACCCGCGTCTCGTGGAGCGATGACACGCTCAATCTCCTCGCCGATGGCCGCAAGGTGGATGCCGCGTATCTGTTCCCCGTCAAATCCGAGATCATCGTGCGCCGGAAAGATGGCGACACAGTCACCGTCTGGTTTCGCGGCAGCGTGCGCCGGGTGCAGCTCGCCGGCAGCGGCCCGGCCGAGAGCCAGCAATACGCCATCGTCGGGCCGTGGTGGTATCTCAAGGAGCGGACGTTCAACCAGGAATATCAGACCTACAAGTCCACCAAGCCGGATGGCACCATTGAATACGA
>JAPLTZ010000326.1:3736-8558 GCA_026397895.1 Verrucomicrobiota bacterium
AATACGAGACCAAATATCTCGCCCGCATTTTCCTCTGCCAGTCGCTGAACGCCTTCGGCGCGCAGATCGGTTTTCTGAACACGGGCGAGCAGCTCAGCGAGATTCTGGAGTGGGCGCGCAAACCCTTCGTGGCCGCCGGCGTCACGCCGCCGTTCCAGATCGGCGACATCGGCATCGCCGTGAACGCGCCGGTGGATGAGGTGAAGAACCTCACCTGCGCCGAGGCCGCGCGCAAGATGTTCCGCTGGTCGCCGGACAGCATCACCTGGTTTGACTACGCCACCACGCCGCCCACGTTCCACTGCCAGCCGCGCGCGGCGCTGCCGGCCATGACGGTGGACCTCACCCAAGTCCGCCCGGTGGGGTTGAGCGTCATCCCGGAATACGAGCGCGTGCGCAGCTTCGTGCGGCTGCAATACGAGATCAGCAGCGAGGTGGCCGGCGTGAGCTACCTCGGCACGCAGATTGATGCGTGGCCGGACCCGCTGCCGGCCACGCCCGAAGATTCGTTCCACGGCATCGAGCAGATCATCGACCTGCGCGGGCCGAAGGTGGACAAGATCACCGCCACGGTTTCCGTGCAGGCCATCAACACCGCGAGCGATGATTGGTGGCTCGCCAACCTGCCCGCGTATCGCCGGGCCAAGGACGCCGGCAAAATCACCAGCTTCACGGTCGACCAGGCTTCGGTCAGCGTCGTGGCCACCACCCTCGGCGAGCTGTTCGTCAACCTGCCCAACCAGCTCCTCCCGAACAGTGGCAATCTCTGCGCGTGGATGGACGTGCAGCACCAGCGCCAGAAAGCGCACGCCCAGGTGGACATCGTTTTCAGTGACGGCACCAAGCTCACCAAAACCATCAGCGTGCCCATGACGGCCACCGACGCCGTCAGTAAAAAATATTCGCAGCAGACCGTGCGCAATTACGGCGACCCGATGCCGCAGAACCTCGCCCGGCAGTTGTTCGAGGCGAATTCATTTTTGCACCACAAGGGCAGCATCACGTTTGAGCAGCCGGAGGTCGGCACCGTGGGCGGCCTCGGCAACACGCTCAACCTCGCCGGCCAGAATCCCGATTGGGCGGCGATGGGCGCGGTGATCCAGTCCTCGACCGAGCGCGTGAACCGGGGCAGCACGCGCCTGCAATTCGGCTGGCCGGAACATCTCATGGCCGGCGACTACATTGATCTCCTCCGCGTCACGCGCAGCCGCTCGCTCGAATCCAGCCTCGGCGCGCGGCTGGGCGACAACACCACGGGCCTCAACGTGGACGTGGGCAGCGCGCAATCCGAAGAGAACGCCGGCACCGCCGAGAACACCGCCGGCGGCGGCAGCGACATAAAACAGTTCCGCATCAAGGCGCAGGGCGGCACCTCGCTAAAATGCGTGACGTGGGACGGCGTGAACGAGGGCGCGAACTATGTCTATGTTGCCGTGCCGCCCAAGCTGCGCTCCACCATCGCCAGCGCCACGATCCGGGGCAACCTCATCACCTACACCTATTCCAACTGGCCGGAGCGCGTGGCTACCATCAACGGTGTGAGCGAGACGGAAGTCATCGTCCCGTGCTACCTCAACGACGACGTCATCTACGCGGGCCGGCCCATCGGCGGCACCGGCGTGATGACCGACCCCGCGCTCGGCCCGGCCGATGGCATCGTCGGCCACCCCACCACTCCGCCGGTGGCGGTGCTGTATCAGGATTTGAACGTGGATGGCCGCGCCTGGGCGAAGAAATACGGGACGTGATTTATGGCCATCACGGTCAAATTCAACTTCGATGCCTTCGTCGAATCGCGGGCGAAAGAGTTCACCGAATCGCTGCCGCATGACCGGGATGCTTCCTACGGCGTTTTCCGCATCCACGCGCGCACGGTGTTCGCGATGAAGATGTGGCACGGCTTCGCGCCGCTTGATCATTATCACGGCAGCAACGTGCCCGGCAACAATACCATCCCGCCGATGCTTTACGGGAAGCTGACCACCACCGAACTCATCTACCGGAACCACCTGAATCTTTCCGTCCCCACCCACATCTTCACCGGCCCGGATGTTTTCTCGCAATACACCGCCGCGCTGACCGTCTCGGAATGGACGGGCGCGCAGGCCGTGACCGGCGAGCCGAAGTATGTGGAGACCTACACGAACGACGAGGGCGTCCCGCAAAACTTCTTCATGGATTACCCGCCCACTGGTGCGCGGCCGCCGGGCGGCGTGGCCCCGTCGTTCACGGGCACGAGCACGACGTTTCACCCGGAGGGAATCTTCGTCGGCCTGCCTGCCGGCGGCGACGCCTGGTATGTTCCGGCCTACCCGAAATTCGCGCCAGCAGGGCTGACTTCCCGCACCATTCTCGGCACGAGCTATCCCCAGAGCGCGCCGCCTGCCACACCCGCCGACCCGGACAATGTGGTGATGACGCAGGAGTTGTCCGAGCCGCACAGCAGTGACATCGCCACGGACGTGGTCGTCGGGCTTGTCCAGGGCTTTAACTTCGCGCAACCCTACACGCCGGTGCCCGGATTGACCTACCCGTTTTATCCGTGGGACAACACCTACTACCATCGGTTTGACCCCGGCGGGTTCTCCTCGTTTGACGAGCACAACGCCTACTTCGACCGCGACATCGACGGCGTGAGCTATTCGTTCACCGGCTCGCCGACCGCCCTCGCGCCGATTGGCTTCGCCGGCGGCAATCCGGCACTGTATTCCGGCGTCAGTCTGCAGGACGTCGCCGGTGGCTGGCGGGCCAATGGCTTGAGCACGGAATTCTACACCGAGATTGCGATGGACTACTTCTACGTCGAGGTGCTGATTGCCCAGTTCAACGCTTACCAGCAAAGTCCCTATTGCAACCCCGACCTGATTGCCACCGGCCGGACAACCCCGAACCAGGTCTACCGGATACCGATGCCCAGTTCGACCAACATCCCCAACGGCGGCTCGGTGATCATGCCCACCACCAACCCGGAAAAATGGTGCGATCTCTTCGGGCGGACATTTGTCGGCCGCTTCGTGCTGGTGGTGTTTGGGACCAGCTACGCCGAGTGGGCATCCAAGAACACGAGGATTATTCCCATCCCCCCTGGTTATTAAGAGTCCGCGAACCGGGCTTTAATGGGGTGTTACGGGCGACTTAACTTGGGGCTGGAACTGCCGCTCGCCATGGGGCATAGTTTCTCAAACCTTTTCAATTCCTTCTCAAACCGCGCGCGTTTTTACGAATCAGTCCGTGCGGAAGGGCGCGGCGGGCAGGCCGGCGCCGTTGTAGAGATTGCATGTCGGGTTTTCCGCCCAGGCGTAACGGACGGCGACGGGAGCCGCCACCTGATCCGACCGGACAACCACATGGTCGCCTTCAATCTTGGCATCGGCCCAGACCCATTGCTTGTCCTCGCCGCAGATGGCGAAACCTTCGAGCTGGCTGCCGGGGCGGTTGCGGACAAGCGGCGCGGTTTCCTGCGACTGGCCTTTGACGAGATAGGTCGCCGGCACGGGCTGGGCGACGAGGCCGCCGTCAGTGTGCTTGAAGGTCAGCACGATTTTGCCGGCTTCGACTTTCATCGCGTCATAGACCGGCCCGGAGAACGGGATGGCCTTGCCGAAGTCCTGCGCGAGGGCGTTGAGCGCGAGGCGTTCGCCGGCGTCCTTCTTGTTGCGCGGGTGGATGTCCTCGGACTCGCCGATGTCAATCAGGACGGCCTGCCCGGTGTGCGGCACTTTGAGGGTCATGCTCTGCGCCTCGCGCAATTCGGCCCACTGGCTTTCGGCGGGCGCGGATTTCTTGGCCATGTAATTGGCAAGCTGACAGAAATAAAATGGAAACTCGCCTTGCCCCCACTGTTGCCGCCAGTCGGCGATCAGGAGCGGAAAACAGGTTTGGTATTTGCGGGCGTTGCCGGCGTTGGATTCGCCCTGATACCAGATCGCCCCGCGAATCGCGTAAGGCCGGACGGGCGCGATCATGCCGTTGTAGAGCGCGCCGGGCACGGCCTGCGCGTCGGGCACGATGGCCGGCGGCCGGGGCGCGGCGGCGATTTTTTCGGCGGACAGAGCGGGGAATTCGTATTCCGTCTTGGCCCGCCATTCGCCGGGGAGGGAAATCATTCCGGCCATTGGCACGCCGGTGAATCTGGCCGGTTCGACCGGCTCGTAGAACCGGATGGCGAGAATGTTCGTCCCCAGCTTGACCGCGTCGGGCAGAATGCTGTATGGGCCGTGCCGCCGCACATGACCGCGCCCCGGAAATTCCTGATAGGTCATTTGCTTGAGCAGCTTGCCGTTCCAATAGACGCTCTCGTAGCCGTCCATGGGCAGCGCGAGGCCGAGCGTCGCCCCGATCTTGGTGATGTTGATCTCCTTCCGCAGCCAGACGGCGCCGGCTTCGGGCAATCCCGCCGCCTTCACTGCGCCCGGAACTTTCACCGTCACCCAGCCGGCGGCGGAAACACTCGCGCCGGCAAAAGCGGCGGCATCGGCGACCGGCTTGTCTTCGCGACCGTTCTGTTTGAGCCAGACGCCGAGGCCGTCAACGAAAGCCTGCTTGTTCGTGCGGTATTTTTCGATGTCGCCCCAGAGTTTATCGCGGGTTGCCTTCATGTCGGGCACGCCGTCAATGGCCGCGTCGCTCGTCCACGGCTCGATGGCCGTGCCGCCCCACGAGGCATGAAGCAGGCCGACGGGGACTTTCAATTCGCTTTGCAACTTCTTGGCGAAGTAATACCCGAGGGCGGTGAAGCCGCCGGAAGTCTGCGGCGAAGCCACGACCCACAGCGCCTCGGTGTCGGCCAACGGTTGGGACGAAGTGTTCTTCTTGACCAGAA
>JAPLTZ010000043.1 GCA_026397895.1 Verrucomicrobiota bacterium
AGCTCAAACCCGCGCTTCTCGTCGTCGGTGAACTTGTCTTCACCGCGCAGCGTGAGGTCGAACTTAGAGTCGAATGACGTGAGCGTGAGGACGAATTGCTCAATGGCGAGGCCGATTTTCTCCGGCGTGACCTCCGGCGCGCCGAACGCGGCGGAGAAGAGCGCGGAGTAGTTGGCTTCGCTCGCGACGAAACCCCTCTCATTAGCACCGGGCTTCAGCCCGGTGTTGGGCGGCGCGTGAGCCGAAACCGTTTCAACGGTTTTGGCATTCCGGGAAACCGCTGAAGCGGTTCGATTCGCAATTGCGTCCGAAATCACCGGGCTGAAGCCCGGTGCTAATGAGAGAGCTGCAAGTTTCGCACAGACGTTGGTGAGCGTCTCGTCCATTTCGGCGTGGTCTTGAACCGGCATCAGCGCCTGCGCCCGTAGCGACGGCGCGCGGCCATCCCAGAAGAACGAACTCTTCCACGCGAGATTGAACAGCGGCATCGCGTTGCGCGTGCCAGGTTGGTCGCGAACGCCGAGGCTGACGCGACGCGGGTCGGCGAACGCGGCGTTCGCCTTGTGGCAGGACGCGCACGACAGCGTGCCGTCCTTGGACAGCGCGGTTTCGGAAAATAGCTTTTTGCCGAGCGCGACGCGTTCCTCGATAAGCGGGTTGTCGCGCGGCAGGTCGGGAATCGGAAACGTCGCGCTCATCTGAAAACGATACGGCGTGAATTTCTTCGGCAAATACAGCGGCGTGGGATACGCGGCGGCGACTTCCGCCGCCGACATCGCGCTGACGCGCTTGACGCTGAATGCGCCGGGCAGGTTCGCCACGAGCGCGGCGGCGATGGGGTCGCCGGGGCGCGAGTGCGTGGACGAACCGTCCTTGCCGAAGGACAGCGGGCGCGGCGCGTTGAGCAGCGTGCCGAGGTCGAAGTCGAGGTCGAGCCGCGTGTCGTGCGCAAGGTCGAGCGGCGCGGCGAGGACGATGCGCGTGGCGTTCGTGCCGCGCGCCAGATGGTAGGACCAGCCGTCGAACGGTCCGCCCGCACCGCGCCACTGGCCCTCCAGCGCGAGGAAGATGTAGCCGCCCTGCCAACTCCAGTGCAGGCCGTTGAGGTTGGGGTTGAGCGGATGGGCGGCGGCGTATTGCGCGGGGTTGTTCGTGTTGGTGAATTCGTCGAGCCCGACGGAGAAGCGCACGCTGCGGAAGTTTTCCGCCGGCAGATTTTCCAGCCGGAACGAATCCCGCCCGCGCTCCGCGTCGAACCACGCGACGCGGTTGGTGAGTTCCAGCCACGAACCGTCGCCGCGCTGGAGGGCGAAACCGCTGGCGAGCCAACTGACGCGCGTGATGGAAAATTTTTCACCGGCGGAAGTCTGATAGCGCAGCGAGCTCGGCTGAATCGCCTCGCCGTTGAACGCGAGGCGGACGTTCAGCTCCAGCGTCGCGGCGAAACCAGGCTGCACCGCGAGCAGAAAGGCCGCGAGCAGCAGCAGTTTATTGTGACAGCGTGTTGGCATGGGACACGCGGAGTTTTTCAGTTTGTGTCGTAAGCCGCAAGCGCGGTGCGGGCGACGCGGAAGAATTGATAGCTCGCCACGCCGGTGGCGGTCGTGCCCTGGTTCAGCACGGCGGCGATGCCGCTGGCGTTGGTCGTCCACGCGGTCAGGTTGGTCGTCGCCTCGACGCGATACGTTCCGCCCTCGCTCGCGCTCCACGTCAGCGTGACGACGCTGTTGCTGACGACGGGCGCGGCGAGGGTGGAGGTGAGGTTGCCACCGCCGGTGAAGTTGGTCGTGACGGTTTCGCCGAACGAGGTGACGTTCGTGCCGGTGGCGTTGCCGAAGAAGGTGCGGCCGATGTTGTAGGGGAACACGGGCGTGCCATTGGTGGCGATGCTGGTGAAGTAGGCCCACGTGCCGCTCGGAAATTCCGGCGTGACGCACCAGCGCGTGTTCCATTCATTGAGGTCGAAGTCCACGCCTTGTTGATATTTCTGGCCGGTGAGGGAATTCGTGAGGTCGCCGAGGTAAGCCTTGTCTTCGAGATAACGGCCAAGCGGGTAACTGCCGGAAACCGCCGGGCCGGTGCCGGCAGCCTCGCCCGCGCGCGTGGCCCACGCGGGAATCGCCGGGCGCGACGTGGCGTTGGTGGCAAGGTTGTCCGTGCCGCTCGTGCCGTCGCGCAACGTGTAGCCGGAAATCATCCGGCGCACGCCGCTCGCGAAGTTGGTCGCATTCGAATAGCCATACGGCCCGTAAATCGGGAAGCCATCGCGGCACCAGCCGATGATCGGCGAATGCTTCGTCACGGCGTTCGTCGCCTCGCTGTAAATTTTCGTCGTGGAATCGAAATTCACATGGTCGCCGAGCAGGTAGCGGAGCGCGATGGGATTGGCGTGATAATGATATTGGCCGCTGCCTGGCTGATGGGCGTAAGCGGGGTCGAAGGTCTGCGATTCATTGACGTAGGCGTCGCGATTCCAACTGCCCGCGCCGTTCGCTTCCGTCGTGCCGTTCCAGTAAAACGCGTCGCGCGAATCATACATCGCCACGCCGTCCACGAAGTAGCCGATGGCGCCGAGGCCGGTGAGCGTGTGCGTGCCATTGGTCGCCGGCGCGCGCGGGATGCGGTAGAAAGTTTTCGAGTTGATTGGATAGCTGGGAAAAGCCTGCGTGTGCGCGGCGTTCAGATACCACGGCCCCATCGTGTGCGAACCGAGACCGGAAGATCGGATGTAAATCCAGTTCGCCGAGTAACAGATTTCCCGCACGCTGCAATAGACCGGCGAGGACTGCGTCGTC
>JAPLTZ010000053.1 GCA_026397895.1 Verrucomicrobiota bacterium
CGATGCACGATGTCCACCGATTTTTCCACCAGCCGTTGCGTGCGGGCGATATTCTGGTCCAGACCCTTGGTGTTGATCGCGGCCTCTTTTTTTAAGGTCGCCAGCCGGATGTTGATGCCCGTCAGTGTCTGGGCGATGACATCGTGCAGTTCCCGGCTGATCCGTTTCCGCTCATCCTCCTGCGCCGAGAGAATCTGGCGGGACAACTGCCGCAACTGCTCCTGCAGGCACTCGGACTGTTCCAACAGTTGCGAGTAATGGCGCTCGCTTTTTTTGAGCGCCGCCTCCACCGCCTTGCGCTGGCTGATTTCCAAACTCAATTCCAGATTGGAGGCGGCCAGCTCCACCGTGCGCCGGCTCAAGGCCTCGACGATTTTTTTCAGGTGGGCGGTGGCCTCCTGCACGCTGCGCTGCGTTTTCGCAATCGGGGTGATCGCCACGGCAAAGAAAATCCCCGCCTGCTTGATGAGCGCGGCGCGTTTGCGGGACGAACTGCCCGGCAACAGCTCCGCCACCAGGGTTTGCTCATGGAGCTTGGCCAAGTCCAACCGCCGCAGCCCGGCGGCCAGCGCCTGGCTGGCCAGTCCGCGCGCCGACTCCAGACTGGCCTGCTGACCCTGCTTGAGGTGTGTTCGCAACGCGTCCTGATAACGCTGCGACAGATTGAAGAGGTTGCGTTTCATAAGCTGCCGAATTCGCGGGCGACCCGCCGCACGGATCTGGCCGACTTTGCCACCAGCCGCTGGGTGCTGGCGATTTCATTCTTGAGCCCCTTGGTGTTGCGCCGGGCCTCCTGTTTCAACGAGAGCAGCCGGACATTGATGCCCAACAAAGTCTGGGCGATTTCATCCTGAAGTTCGCGGCTGATGCTCTGGCGTTCATCCTCCTGCGTCGCCATCACCCGGTGCGTCAGTTGCCGCAACCGTTTTTGCAACTGGAGCGATTCCTCCAGACATTTTTGGTGATGCCGCCCGCTTTTCTTGAAGGTTTCCTCCATGACCTTGCGCCGGACGACTCCCCGTTGCAATTGCCGGTTGGTGGCGGCCAGTTCCTCCGTGCGCTGATTCAAGGTTTCCTTCATCCGATTCATGTGAACATTGCTCTGTCGGGCGGCGCGATGGGTTTCCTCGATGGGCGTGTTGGCCTCGGTAAAAAAAATCTCCGCCCGCTTGTTCCGCCCATTATTGCCCTTGGATAATTTCAGTGTGGCCAGCGCCTGCCCGTGAATCCGGGCCAAGTCCAGCGTCTCCAGCCCCAGAGCCACCGCCTGGCGTCCCAGCCTCAACGCCGGCTGCCAGCTCGCTCGTGCCCCCGGCTTCAAGTTGTTTCGCAAGGCCGTCACATAGGATTGTGAAAACCCGATTGGTTTTTGCTTCATATTGGCATGCTGGGTTTGGCGAGGCTCTGCGGAAAGCTTTATCTCCCGATGGCGAGCCGCCAACCCGGAGAAACATCGGGCAATCGCTCCAATCTGTATATGGGGTGAATACCCCATTGCTACCGCCCAGAGCGATGCCCAGAATGAGCCGGACGAACTCATGCCCATGACCTCTGATATCCGCAAGGTCGCGTTTCTCGGCGACTACTTGCCCCGCAAATGCGGCATCGCCACGTTCACCACCGACTTGCGCTGTGCGGTGGCGGCGGAATTTCCGGCGATGCTCTGCCCCGTCGTGCCGGTCAACGACCTCGCGGAAGGCTACGATTATCCGGCGGAAGTGCGCTTTGAAATCGCGGAGCAGGATTTGCCGTCGTATCTGCGCGCCGCCGATTTTCTGAACATCACGGACGTGGACGTGGTTTGCGTGGAGCACGAGTTCGGCATCTTCGGCGGGCCGGCGGGCAGCCATGTGCTGGCACTGCTGCGCGAACTGCGGATGCCCATCGTCACCACGTTGCACACGATTCTGCGCGAGCCGAACGAGGAACAGCGCCGCGTGATGCGCGAATTAATCCGGCTCTCGACGCGGCTGGTGGTGATGAGCGAACGCGGCCGGGAATTCCTGCGCGACATTTATCACGCGCCGGAAAGCAAGATTGACCTCATTCCCCACGGTATCCCCGACATGCCGTTCGCCGACCCGAATTATTTCAAGGACGAGTTTGAAGTGGCGGGCAAGCAGGTGTTGCTCACGTTCGGGTTGCTGTCGCCGAACAAGGGCATTGAGTTTGCGTTGCGCGCCCTGCCGGACATCCTCCGCGAATTTCCCAACGTCATTTACATCGTGCTCGGCCAGACGCATCCCAATCTGCTGCGCGACGAGGGCGAGGCTTACCGCCTGAGTTTGGAGCGGCTGGCGAAAGACCTCGGCGTGCAGAAGAACGTCGTTTTCTTCAACCGCTTCGTCGAACTGGAGGAGCTGATGCGGTTCATCGGCGCGGCGGACATCTATCTCACGCCTTACCTGACCGAAGCGCAAATCACCTCCGGCACGCTGGCGTATGCGTTCGGCGCTGGCAACGCCGTGGTGTCCACGCCCTACTGGCACGCGGCGGAATTGCTGACGGCGGAGCGCGGCAAGCTCGTGCCGTTCCGCGACGCCAAAGCCATCGCGGTTGCCGTCGTCGAGTTGCTACGCGACGAGACGTTGCGCCACACGATGCGCAAGAACGCCTACAAGCTCGGACGCGACATGGTGTGGAGTCGCGTGGCGCAGCTCTACGCGAAGTCCTTCGAGCAGGCGCGGCAGGACCACAGTTTTGTCGGGCGGAAATCGTCGCCCATCAAGACGCTCGACGAGCAGCCGGGTCAATTGCCGGAGCTGAAGCTCGACCATCTGTTTCGCATGAGCGATTCGACGGGCATCTTCCAGCACGCGAGTTTCACCGTGCCGAATTTCGCCGAAGGCTATTGCACCGACGACAACGCCCGCGCGCTGGTGCTGGCGCTCATGCTGCAAAAGCTGGGACACGATTCGCCGCAGCTCGGCACGCAGGCCGCCACCTACGCGGCGTTTCTCAACCACGCCTTCGACCGCGAGCGCGGCCGCTTCCGCAACTTCATGAGCTTCGACCGGCGCTGGCTGGAGGAAATCGGCTCGGAAGATTGCCAGGGCCACGCGCTGTGGGCGCTGGGCCTGTGCGTGTCGCAGGCCGGCCAAGGCAGCTTTCAGATGCTCGCGGCGCAGCTCTTCGAGCAGGCGTTGCCGGTGGCGTCCGAGTTTGCGTCGCCGCGCGCGTGGGCCTTCACGCTCATCGGCATTGACGAATATCTGCGGCGGTTCAGCGGCGACCGGCGCGCGAGCCAGATCCGCGAGTCGCTCACGGCCAAACTCATGCAGCGCTACGCCGACGCCGCGACCGAGGAATGGCATTGGTTCGAGGAAGTCGTCTCCTACGCGAACGCCAAACTGCCGCACGCGATGATTCTCAACGGCCGCTGCCTGAACAACACCGCGATGCTGGAACTCGGCCTCAAGACCTTGCGCTGGCTGATAAAAATCCAGACTTCGGACGCCGGTTCGTTTCGGCCAATCGGCTCCAACGGATTTTTCCCGCGCGGCTACGAGCGCGCGATTTTCGACCAGCAACCCATCGAGGCGCAAGCCACCGTGTCGGCCTGCATCGAGGCGTATCACGCCACGGGCGACATGTTCTGGGTCGCGGAAGCGCGGCGCGCGTTCGAGTGGTTTCTCGGGCGCAACGATCTCGGGCTGGCGCTCTATGATTCCACCACCGGCGGCTGTCGCGACGGCTTGCACATGGATCGGTTGAGCCAGAATCAGGGCGCGGAATCTACGCTGGCCTTTCTGCTGTCGCTGGCGGAAATGCAGGCGCTGCAAAACGCCCTCACCAGTTTCAAGGAATCGTCCGCCGGATGATTTGTCCGGCTGCGTTTGAATTTTCAGAATTGGGAGGCAAGCCGGTTATGAAACCAGTTCCACAGCCAATGGAGGCGTGACGGCATCCAGCGAAGCCGTTTCGACCGCCGCTGAAGGCGCATCCACATCCGCCAAAGCCGCCCCCACAATCGCCAAAGCCGGGGCGACAACCGCCAAATCCCCTGCGACAACCGTTAAACGGGCATCAACTGTCTATAAATGACCACCGACAGCCGTTAAATGCCTGCAAACAAACGCCAAACCCACCCGCCACTTCAATAAATCCACCCACCAACCCGTTAAACCCGCCCGCCGCCGTTCCAGACGACCTGCCGCAGCCGTTGGACGCCCGCCCACAATCGTTAAACACCTGAAAAATAGCCGTTTTCATCCAAAATACTTGACGGGATGGGCGGCATCTTTATTTTTCCGGGCGAACACAGTCAACAAACAACCAAACATCATGAATATCCGTCTAACAAACCAAATAAACATGGTCGGCGCGTGCATCAACGTCGCCTACAGCAAAGACTACAAACCCGTCTGGACCGGCAACGAACCCGCCGACTTCACCACGGACATCGAGATTCTCAAAACCGGCCATGCCGCCGTCACTCAGAAGGCCGCCCTCGCCGATGCCGCCACCGGCGGCGCAGGCGACGCCAAATCCCAGGCCGAAACCATCCTCGAAAACGCCGCCTTCATTCTCGCCCGCGCGCTGGCGAACCACTTCAAGAAAACCAACAACCTCGACAGCCTCGGCAAAGTGGACGTGACCAAATCCGAAATCGTGCAACTCCGCAACCAAGACCTGCTCGACAAGACCACCGCCATCCGCGACCTCGCCACCGCTGCGCAGGCCGAACCCGGCGCGAACGGACGCGGCGTGACCGCCGCCCGCATCGCCGCACTCACCGCCGCCATTGATGGTTTCACCGGCGTGATGAACAATCCGCGCGGCCAGATCGTGAACCGCAGCACCCTCCTCAAGGAAGTGGATACCGACACCGCCAAACTCATGGAACAAATTGCCGACCTCGACGACCTCGTGATGCAATTCGATGGCACGGACGCCGGCAAGCGGTTCATCGAAGCGTGGAAACGCGCCCGCATCATCGTGGACAACGGCGGCGGCCACAGCACCGGCGGCAACACCCCGCCCACGCCGCCACCGCCCACGCCGTAACCCCGCTCCATAAAATCAATTCGCGTAAAAAGCAAAGCGGCCTTCGGAAACGAAGGCCGCTTTTTATTTCGATAGAAGATTAACCGACAAAAACACCATCATTTGCGATAGCCAAGTCTTCGGTTTCGCAGCCTAGAACTTCAGCCACTTCGTGCCGTAAAACTTTTCGGTTGTTCAGCGAGACAATAAATTTGGTTTCGCAGACACCAATGGAAAAACCAGCATCACGCAACAACTTCTCCGTCTCTTCCGGGTCTTGAATCTTGTATTGCATAGTTTTTATTCAGTTCGCCGATTTTGCGGTTTTCCTTCGCCGGACATTATTTGCGACCGCCTTTTACGACGGCATCTATGGCAGACTGCCAAAACGGATCAACCTTCAACTTGTCATAGCCGCGTTCGGCAATAAAACCAGAGACGCCTGATGTTTGTGGAAACTCTGACTTGAAACCTGCCGCGAGGTGTTGAAGCAACGGTTTAGCCAGTTGGTTCGCAAACTTGCCGCGCAGACAGCGCTCATACCATGCGATCAATTCTGATTCGCGCACAATTCCACGCACGCGCCGTCCCCAACCAATTTGCTTTGCCACGGTCTCAATGACCTTTGCATCTGAATCACGACACACGATAACAATGTGGTCGCTTTCAACCTGGTCAATGATGGTGGTAGCAAGGTCTTCATTCAACGTCAGGTGTTTCACTTGGACGGCTGGGCCAAAGTTTGCCCACATATCCAAACCACGGTCGGCTGCGTTGGTGACGCCGACACGGAACACATGAGCATCCATTTTGCTTTCGGACTTTGCAGCATCAGGATTTCGGCGGCGGGTTTGCGGCCAGATAAGTTTCCAAATGGACAATCAATGGCGGAAGGTCGCGCTCGACTGTGTCCCAAACCACATTCAAATCCACGTCGTCATAGTCGTGGATGAGAATGTTTCGCATTGCGGTGAGAAGCCTCCACGGAATTTCAGGAAAAAGGTTGCGGCCTTCGGGTGACAGGCGGCGGGCGGCTTCGCCAATGATCTCGAACTTGCGGTTCACCGCCTCGTATTTTTCCTCGTTCGCCTTGAAAGCCTCCAAAGAAACCCCGCCGGTGAAACGCTGGATAGACTTGGCCGCTTCCAGAATGTCCTCCAGATAGGCATTATCCTTCCGCATAAATTTGGGTCGCGGTTGTGAGGATGGAATGTTTGCGATAGCGGTTGCGACTACTCTCGATGGCGCGTCGGCTCACCAAGTCCACCGACCGGCCAAACAGTTCCGCCAGCTTCTCTTGCATATCCGCCCAATCAAGCAAGGTCGGATGCGCGTCCATTCGTAGCGTCGCCAGCAAATCCACATCGCTTTCATCCCGAAAGTCATCACGCAAAGCCGAGCCGAACAATTCCAGCCGGGCGATGCCGCGCTCGCGGCAGAACCGGCCCAACCGTTCAGGATTGAAATTCAGCTTCACGATTATGTTTTAGCATTTTGAGCCATCACTGTCAAAGCACGCGATTCATTGAATTGGTTCGATACGCACATCCGCAGAATTCTGTGTCGCAACAAATTCCAAGTCATCGCGAGGTGGAATGGGGTTTCCCGAATCATCTTCCAAGCTGGCAACGATTCGGTCTTCCCATTTGCGCGCTTCAGACTTGTTGGCGCAGTTGACAACCAGTTGCGCAGTGATTGTTTTCGTTATCAAATACTGTTTCATAATTTTCTCGGAATGATTTGAGTCAGATTGAAAGACTCCAAGACACTTGAACGACGCGCTTTTCCTGACGAGCAAAAACCAAATTGCTGTTAAGCGGGTTGGGATAAATGTTGTGAAAAGGCGACTCACGAAAATTCCGCACAACAAACAAAAAGAATCGGGCTTTGAGAAGCCCCGCCACACGATGTTCCTTTTCGGTCAACGACAGCGTCCCCCTGCTGTCGTTCAGCCCTTTGACCTCAACGGCCAGAAAATCCGGCTGTGAGTTGCTGGACAGCTTAAAGTCAAAACCACAACCCATGCGGCAATGATGGATGAACAGACTCAAAATAATTTTCAGCAGCCAGTCCCGTGATGAGCCGTTTGGCAAACGAACTGTCAGTGCTGGTGAGGTCGTCAACTTTCTCTTCAAGAACATCCAGTGCGCCAGCTGAATAAGTTAGGGATTTGACCAGCGTTGAAAATTCGGCGAGCGAGAGATTTTTATATCGCTCGCTGACTGCTTTGCAGTAGGCGCGGAGCGGACGCTTGTGCCAGCCTTTTCTTTGGTTGGAATAAATTGGGTCAAACTCATCGCGGTAGTTTTTTATTGAGGCCGGTTTTGCGCCGAGCGCGAAGCCAATCGTGTTGAACGCCTCTGTGAAGCCAGAAAACCCAAGCGTCTTTAGCCCGGCCTTGTCGAATTTTGAGAGGAACAAGCCCGCGACTATCTGCTTTTCACGAATAGCCGTTTCATTCGGAATTTGTATCAGCTTGCTCATGCGTTCGTTGCTAATCGGAAACCGCCGATGCCACAAAACAAATCAAAGAAACGGAGTTTATGAGCCGTGCCGTTTCCGTTCACGCGGTATGGCGGAGAATCTTCACGCAACGTATCCGGTTTCGATTTGCGAGTTGTTCGTTTTTTTGGATTCAAGCGAGCCAAGAATATGGCTTCAACGGTTCGCGGGCAAGCGTGCGGATTCGAGATTTGCCTTAACGATTCGCGAGCGTTAAGTTTTTTTGCCATGTCTGCCATTTTGAAGGACGAAGAATTTGTCGCCGTCAGCCACCGTTAAAAGTTCGGTCGGGTAACACCCCATGGCAGCGGCCAGGTTTCCGCATTCATCATGGGAATCAAGCTGCGGATTCAATGCTCGCTATCCGGTCCCGGCAGGCGAGACTTTAGCCGATTGAAAACCACCACGCTCCACGCCAAACGCATCGGGCCGACGCTGACTCCGGACCGTTCGCGCGTGCTGATGCGCCCGTTCCGGCCCACCACCGAGGACATCTCGCGGAGGGTCGTAATGCGGGTCATGGCGCTGACGGAGGAAGACGTGGCTCGGTTGCTGGGCCAGGTGCTCGGCGAGTTTGTGAACCGGCATGAGCGGGTCGAGGAGATTTTCCGCAAGCGTTTCGCGCAGGTGCAGATTTATCTCGACCCCGGCGCCGCACCGTCGCCCGCACGGCAGATGCTCATCGGCGCTTACTTCACGCACGAGTATTCGCCGGAGTCCGCCGCGCTGTTCAATCCGTCCATCGTGCCGCACCCGGACCAGTCGGGACTGCCGCCAGGGACGCTGCGGTTCGTCCTGAGCCTGCGCGCCACGGGCGAAGGCCACATTTCGTCCATCACCTTCCGCATGGGCACGGTCAACGTGGAAAATCAAATCACGCTCGCGCCCGCCGTGCCGTTCGTGACCGAGCCGGAGCGCGTGGCCAATGCCGCCTACGTCAAGGCGTTGTTCGCCCACAAACTTCAGGAGGCGGGCGTGCAGAATGAATTTTGCCGGCGCGTGCTCGACCAGCTCCACGACGATTTCACCTTGAAGGAATTGCACGCGGTGCTCTTCGCCTCGGGCCTGACGGAGGACACCTCGGATGCCACGGCGGCGCGCGCGGCGCGCGGTATCCTGCTGCTGGCGGAATCGAATTACGAAGTGAACTTCGCGCCCGACAGCCGCATTTCGCAGCGCGTGCTGTTTCCGTCCGCGCCCAGCCAAAGCAACGGCATCGAGGACGCGCGCTTCGTCCGCTTCCAGCAGGACGACGGCAGCTTCACCTACTATGCGACCTACACTGCGTATGACGGGAAAATCATTTTACCGCAATTGCTGGAGACGCCGGACTTCGTGCATTTCAAATTCAGCACGCTCAACGGTCCGGCGGTGCAGAACAAGGGCATGGCGCTGTTTCCGCGCAAGATCAACGGCAAGTTCGTCATGCTCTCGCGCCAGGACGACGAGAACATCCTGCTGATGTCCTCGGACAACATTCATTTCTGGCAGACGCCCGAGGTGTTGCTCGCGCCCGTCGAGCCGTGGGAATTCATCAAGCTGGGCAACTGCGGCTCGCCGATTGAGACGGAGGCGGGCTGGCTGGTGTTGAGCCACGGCGTGGGCGCGATGCGGAAGTATTGTCTCGGCGCGTTCCTGCTGGATCTGAACGATCCGACGCGGGTGATCGGCCGGCTGCGCGAGGCGTTGCTGTGTCCCAACGAGGCGGAGCGCGACGGCTACGTGCCGAACGTGGTTTACACCTGCGGCGCGTTGCTGCACGGGCGCGAACTCATCATTCCCTACGCCATGAGCGACTCCGCCACCAGCTTCGCCACGGTGTCGCTGGACGAATTGCTGGCCGCGATGAAGTAGCCCGCGCGTCAGACGCTCTTGGGCTTCACGAGCAGCAGCACGATTCCGCCGACGAGCGCCAGCGCGCCGACGACCGGCGGGATGAAGTGGCTGTCGGTGGTCTCAATGTGCAGGCCGAGGAACTCGACCGGCTTGCCCGGAGTCTTGAAGGTGATGCCCGAGTAGGCGAGCACCACGACGCCGAGCGCGACCAGAAGGACGGCGATTGTTGTTTTTGTGTTCATATCGGTTTCCTGCCGGAGATGATGCGGAGCAGAACCACCACGATGGCAATGACGAGGAGGACATGAACGAAGCCGTGCATCGTGGCTCCGGTCACCAGACCGAGCAGCCACAAAATGAGCAGCACCATGGCGATTGTGTATAACATAAAATTTCTTTCGGCTTGATTGCCGGCGGGTGTTTCCGCACCAGCCGGCAATCGGGTTGACGGTTCAGTTCGCAGCCACCGGCACGGCGATGGTCATGTTGTTGATCACGCTGGTCACTCCGTTGATGTCGGTGACGAGCTTGGTGACGAGGCTTTTCTCGGCGTCGTTCTTGGCGATGCCGCTCAAGGTGACCACGCCTTCGGTCGTCGAGACTTTCGTCTTCAGCGCGCTGGTCGAACGGTGGGAGAGCAGGGACGATTTTACCTGGGCGGTGATCGAAGCGTCGTCAATCTTCTCGCCGATGGTTTCCGCCGGCTGGGCCGGAGTCTTGGCAATCGTCATCTCGTTCCTGACCTCTTTGACGTTGTCAATGTCCTTGGCGTATTCGGCGGTGAGTTCCTTCTGGGCCTGGCTGGAGGCCTCGCCGCGGAGGCTGACGACGCCGTCCTTCACGAACACGTCGGTGCCGCTGGCGCTCACGTTGCGATGGAACAGGAGCGCGCTTTTCACCTTGAGGTTGATCCAGGTGTCCGAATGTTCGGCGGGATTTTCACCTTTGACGGTGAGCTGGTTGTCCACGCTCAGGACGCCGGGCAGACCTTCGACCGTGTCTTGGGCGAGGGATTTGTGGTTCGTGTCGGCGACCGTGCCGGTCAGGGTGACGGCCCCGTTCTTGGATTCGGTCTTGATGGAATCGCCTTGGAGGTAGGTTTTGAACACGTAGGACTTCTTGGCGGATGACTCGATGCGGTCGTCCGTATCGGAAGCGCGCAGCGATGTGTTGGTGACGAACAGGGCGCCCGCGGCGATCAGCAGCGCGAGCGAGCAGGTTGATTGTATTTTCATTATGGTATCTTTTTTGTTTTTGGTTTCGGTTGCTACTACGAGCATCAGGCTACGCTGCGGGCCGGCCCCTTGCTATGGGGTGTAACCCTACTGTCTGTTGCTGCCGGAATTTCCCCGAAAAACCAATGCGCCCGCCGTGCTTAAATTTGCAGGGCGGGCGGGGTGTTTGGACAGTATGCCGGCTTAGAGCCGGGCTTTCATCTTGTCATGGATTTGTTGTGACTCGATCTTGTTCGCCGCGCTTTCGAACGTGCCCACGGTGATCTGAATTTCGGTGACGCGATCGGTTTTCCGAATCACTTGGATGACGACGGGTTGGTTTTGCGCATTGCGCGCCTCCAGTTTGCCAGACGCCCCGTCCTTCGTAGAGGCAGTCACGGGCATCTGCAAGTCCTTCAAGGTTGCGTTGGCCGCAGCCCACGCTTTGTCCAGAGACACATCGTGGGTCACGGTCAGCGTGTTCTTGACATATTTCACTGTGCCGTATGCCGCGCCGGCCGCCACGCCTCCCAGAAGCAATAAGGCGCACCCCTGAACCAAGACCATCGCTGCCAGCAAGGTCGCCGTGAGAACCGATCGTTTGAATGTTTTCATATTTGTCTGTAATTCCGGTTGTTGTTTTGTTTGCGATTGCGGAAAGTGTTCAAGGCGCGATTTTGTCACTCATCCACTGGCGGGCCTGGTTGAACCCGATCTTCGTCGCTTCATAGGCCTTCTTGGCGGTTGCTTTCACGCTGTCCCAAGTGGACTCGGTGGCGTTCTTGACCTCGTCAAGCTGCTTGTTCAACTGGGCCACCTGTTCGCGCAACCCCTGAAGTCTGGGTTGGGCTTCCGCCTTGATCGTGTCGCTGGACTTTTCGATTTTGACGGTGAGCTGGTCCAAATCCCGGTTAAGCTCGGCCAGTTGGCCCTGCATTTTTTCGACGAATTCGGACTTTTGGGCAAAGGTGTAGTCCTTCATATCCTGCGCGGCCTCGGCCGTCTTTTCCTGAACCTTGTCAATTTGTTGAGCGGTAATCTTTGCCTTATCGCAACCCATCGTGAAAGCGGCAAGGGAAAGGAACGTGACGAGCAATGTTATATTCTTCATGCCAGAAGCATCACCCGACAACGCTGCCAACACTATGGGGTATAACCCTACCGCGTATCGGGAAGACGCTCTTTTGCAGAACGGACGAATTTGCGCCGGCCCCGTCGGCCAAGCTCGTCCGATCACCCCCACATCTGCCGGTCGAGCGAGCGGTATTGGATGGCCTCGCTGATGTGGTCGCTCAGAATCCGCTCCGAGCCGATGAGGTCGGCGATGGTGCGGGCGACCTTCAGGATGCGGTCGTAGGCGCGGGCGCTCAGGTTCATGTCGGCCATCGCGAACTTCAGCAGCTCCTTCGTCGGCTCGTCGAGTTCGCAGAATTGCTTCAACTCGCGCGAACCCATGCGCGCATTGCACGTCACCTTGGGCTTGTCGGCGAAACGCGCGGTCTGGATCTGCCGCGCGGCGACGACGCGTTCGCGGATTTGCGCGGAGGTCTCGCCGGTTTTGTCGCCCGTGATTTCGCGGAACTTCACCTGCGGCACTTCCACATGCAGGTCAATGCGGTCGAGCAGCGGCCCGGAAATGCGGCCGAGATAATTCTGGATCTCTCGCGGCGAACTTTTGGATTCGCCGGGCATCTTGCCGTCCGGCGTGGGGTTCATCGCCGCGAGCAGCATGAACTGCGCGGGGAAAGTCATCGTGCCTGCTGCGCGCGAAATCGTGACGTGCCCTTCTTCGAGCGGCTGGCGCATCGTCTCCAGCACGCTGCGCTTGAACTCCGGCAGTTCGTCGAGGAACAGCACGCCGTTGTGCGCGATGGAAATCTCGCCGGGCGTGGGGTTGATGTTGCCGCCGAGCAGGCCGGCGTCGCTCGCGGTGTGGTGCGGCGCGCGGAACGGTCGCGTGGTGATGAGCGCCTGCCCCGCGTGCAGCAGGCCGGTGATGCTGTGAATCTTCGTCGTCTCCAGCGCCTCGTTCAAGGTCAGCGGCGGCAGGATGGTGGGCAGCCGTTTCGCGAGCATGGATTTGCCCGTGCCGGGCGGGCCGATGAGCAGGTTTGTGGCCGCCCGCCGCCGCAATTTCCAGCGCGCGCTTGACGTTCTCCTGGCCTTTGACCTCGGCGAAATCCAGTTCGTCGTCGTGGTGCTGCTCGAAGAGTTGGGCGATGTCCACGCGCGTGGGGGCGATCTTGATTTCGCCTTCAAGAAATTGCGCGGCCTCGCGGAGGTTCTGCACGGGAATGACCTGCAAGCCGGCCACGACGGCGGCTTCGGCGGCGTTCTCGGCGGGGACGAGCACGCCGACCTTGCCTCGCGAGGCGAGGTGAGGGTTCGAGCTGTTGGCGCCGAAGCCCCAGACGATGGCGGAGATGATCAAGGCCAGGACGCTGAGGATGAGGCCGACGGTCATGACGGCGCCGACGATGA
>JAPLTZ010000470.1 GCA_026397895.1 Verrucomicrobiota bacterium
CGCGCACGGCATCCCGGAGACGTTCACCATCGACCAGTCCACGCACTCGCTCTTCGGCGCGTCCAAGGTCGCCAGCGACATCCTCGCGCAGGAATACGGCCGCTACTTCTCGATGCCCACCTGCGCGTTGCGCGGCGGCTGCCTCACCGGCCCGAACCACACCGGCGTGGAACTGCACGGCTTCCTGAGCTACCTCGTGAAGTGCAACCTCGAAGGCCGCGAATACAAACTTTTCGGCTACAAAGGCAAGCAGGTGCGCGACAACATCCATTCGCTCGACGTCGCGCGGTTCATGTTTGAATTCGCGTCCGCGCCGCGTTGTGGCGAGGTCTACAACCTCGGCGGCGGCAAGGACAACTCCTGTTCCGTGCTCGAAGCCTTCAAGATTGCCGAGAAATTTTCCGGCCAGCCGATGAAATATACCTACGTCGAACAGAACCGCGTGGGCGACCACATCTGCTATTACAGCGACCTGCGGAAGATGCGCGCGCACTATCCGCAGTGGGATTTGACCAAGAGCCTTGAGCAGACCATCAAGGAGATCGTCGCGGCGTGGCAAAAACGGAAATGAAAATCCTCATCACCGGCATCTGCGGATTCGTGGGCAGCACGCTGGCGCGGGCGCTGCGCGAGACGCATCCCCGCTGGCAGATAGTCGGCATTGATAATTTCATCCGCCCCGGCAGCGAGACGAACCGCGCGCCGCTCACCAAGCTCGGCGTGAAAGTTTTTCGTGGCGACATCCGTTTCGCCCGCGACCTCGCCAAGCTGCCCGCCGTGGACTGGGTGATTGACGCCGCCGCGAATCCCAGCGTCCTCGCCGGCGTGGACGGCCAGACCAGCAGTCGCGAACTCGTGGATCACAATCTCGGCGGCACGATCAACGTGCTGGAATTCTGCAAGGCGCATCGCGCGGGTTTCATTCTGTTGAGCACCAGCCGCGTCTATTCCATCCCGCCGCTCGCGGCGCTGAAGGTCAAGACGGTGGAGAAAGCATTCCGTCCCGTGCTGATTAAAACTGTGCCCGGCTTGAGCGCGTCGGGCTTGAGCGAAAGTTTTTCCACCGCACCGCCTGTCTCGCTTTACGGTGCGACGAAGCTGGCGAGCGAGGCGATGGCACTCGAATACGGCGCGACGTTTTCGTTCCCGGTCTGGATTAACCGCTGCGGCGTGCTGGCGGGTGCGGGCCAGTTTGGCCGCGCCGACCAAGGCATCTTCGCCTACTGGCTGAACGCTTGGTTGCGGCAGCGTCCGTTGAAATACATCGGCTTCGACGGCAAAGGCAGTCAGGTGCGCGATTGCCTGCATCCGCGCGACTTGCTGTCGCTGCTGGAACGCCAGATGGCGAGCGACGGCAAAGGCAAGGCGCGCGTGCAGAATGTTTCCGGCGGCGCGAAGTCGGCGATGTCGCTGGCGCAGTTGAGCGACTGGTGCGCGGCGCGTTTCGGGCCGCACGAGGTCGCGAGCGAGGCCGCGCCGCGTCCGTTCGACATCCCGTGGATGGTTCTGGATTCCGCACTGGCGAAGCGGCAATGGAACTGGCAGCCTCAAACGCCGATGCCGGAAATCCTCGAAGAGATTGCCGCCCACGCGGAGAAAAACCCGCGCTGGCTGGAGATTTCCGCGCCGCGATGAAAGTGAATCCGCAAAACCCTCACCCTGACCCTCTCCCATCCGATGGGAGAGGGGACAGCAATGCACATGGCTCGAATGTTCGGATGTTGCGAGCACTGCGGACGCGTCTCGTATCTTGCCGGACAAACCAAACCGCGTTGCTGGCAGTTGGATGCGCGAATGTTCCAGCACCGCTCGCAAGCTCTCCCTCTCCCATCCGATGGGAGAGGGTTGGGGTGAGGGCAAATTAAATGAGCGACCCCACGCGCAAAAACGATTTAAAGCTGCTGTCCATCATCATCCCGGCGCGGGACGAGGAGGGCTGCATCGCTTCGACCGTCGAGCATCTGCACCTCGAACTCACGTTGCAGAAAGTTCCGCACGA
>JAPLTZ010000215.1 GCA_026397895.1 Verrucomicrobiota bacterium
TCGCGGCGATGATGCCAGCGAACCACCGCGTCTGCCGTTGTCCACGTCACGTCCGGCTTCACGGCAAGTGCGGCGAGCGCGGCATCCACGGTCATGCCGGTGAGGACGCGGCCTTTACCGACGGTGCGGCTTTGCGCAGATTCAGTTTTGCCGCCCCACAGCGCGGCGACGTGCTGGGCAAATTCCTTGTCGGCAGTTTCGCCACCACGAAGTCCGGCGCGAGCGGTGGGACGCTGGCCCAAAACGACTCCGCCCGCTTCAACCAACTCATGCAATTTCCGCGCGACTTCCAGCGTCATTCGTTCGCGCTCCGGCAACACCAGCAGCCGATACCGCGCGCCGCCGGCGGCGACGATTTCGCCCGACTCCACATGGAAAAGGCTCACGAGATTTCCGCTGGTGATCCAGTCGTTGGCGTAACCGGCGGGCGCGTCCCAGAAGGTGGAACGGTCGTCGGCGTATTTGGCCAGCGACTCGTCGTCCGCAAGCAGGCGGCAGAAATCCATGACGCTGCGGCCCTGGCGGAGCATCACCTGGCTGCGGCTGATGGACGCGAGCCACGGCTTCGCGTCGTTCCACCAGGTGACGTGGCGGTTGAACGTCGTTCCGTAGTGGCTCATCGTCCAGCCGGGCGCGAGGTCGCCGCTGGGCTGGTGGATGTAGCAGTGCAACGTCAACTCGTTCGCGCCGGTGGCGAGGATTTTGTCGCCGAACGCCTTCAGAAAACGCGGTGAGGTGTTCCAATCGCCCCGGTTGCAGGTGAAGACCTCGACCGGCGTCATCGGCTTGCCGAGAATGTGCGCGGCGGAAACGGCGTCGCGTAGCCCGCCGCTGATGTTGCCATCGGACGTGAAATTGCCGAGCGCCCACGCCTCGCCCGCCGGGATGTCCACATATTGAAAAAAGTCCAGCGGCCGGTGAATCGGAATCGCGCCCGCCGAGGATTCCGCGAGCAAAGCCAGGCCGTTGCTCCGCGCAAACTCCCTCATGCCGCCGTAAAAGTTTTCCGCCACCAGCGCCTGCAACGTGCGCCGGAAATCCTCAAGGAAACGGCGCGTCGTGTCCGCATCGGTCACGAGCCGCGCGCCCAGCACGGGCAGGAACGGACGCAACGAGTAGCCGTTGCGCCGCTCGAATTCGGCGGCGAGATTTTCCGTCCACGACTGCCCGCCCGCCTCCCAGCTATCCAGATGAAACATCTTGAGCGCGGGCGCGGACGCGTTACCGCCGCTCATTTTCTGCAATCCCATCGCCGCCTGCCGCTGGACCAATTTCGAATCCAGCTTGTCCACTTCAAAGCCCATGCCCTCGGCTTTGGCGGGATGGTTTTTCTTGCCGCTGGTGGTGCAGCCCATGCGCAGCACGAGCCATTCGCCCACCGGCGCGTCCCACGCCAGAGTGCCATCGGGCTGCATCCGCGAGGTCAAATCCACGGCGCGCGCGGGGTTCAACGGCTGGTCGCCCGCCAGCAGCAGCGGACGGAAGTCGCCGAACGTTTCCTTGTCACGGCAAATCGCAGCACCCCAGTCGTTGAACTGCGGATACGAGCGCGGACGGCCGCCGGGCGGTAGCAGGTCGAGTTCTGCGATCCAGAAATTGTCCGTCTTTGAGGACGCCCAGACGCGGAAATGTTTTCCAGTGACAGCCGGGAAATCCATCACGGGGGCATTGGTACCCTGCTGCGATGCTGTGGCGATTTTCCGCCAAGCCTTGCCGTCGTCCGAAGCCTCAACCGCCCGACCGTCACGGGAGCGGCGTAGTCCAGACGGATTTCGCGGCGCTCCTTCTTGACGCCTCCCTTGAAAAGGGCGCTGGTGAGAAAGTCGCCGTCCATCATTTCGGCGAGATTGCCCGAACCTTTCGGCGCAGTGAGCTTGGGCTTCGGGAGGGAATTCGTCTGACTGCCGCCGGCGACCGGATAAGCCATCACCGCGATGTCGCGGTAAAAGTCGAAAATGGTGAACGGCTGTTTCAGCTTGAGCGTGCGCGCGCCGCCGCCCGCGACCGGCGTTTCGCTCCAGACTAATTGCTTCATCGAATGTTCCGGCCCGTTCCACGGCCCGCCGGCGGTCGAAGACCCGGCGCAGTTGAACAGGCTCACGACCAGCCCCAGCCGCTCCGCC
>JAPLTZ010000206.1 GCA_026397895.1 Verrucomicrobiota bacterium
GTGTTCTGGGGCGGCGGCGTGGACACGCAGCACACCATGGCCGTCGGCACCCCGGCGGAAGTCTATCGGCAGGTGCGCGAGCGCATTGACCTGTTCAATCAGGACGGCGGATTCGTCTTCGACGCGATCCACAACCTCCAGGGCAACACGCCGATTGACAACGTCGTGGCCCTGTTCGCCGCCGTCCGGGACAGCGCGGCCAACGCTTAAGTTTTGACACCCGAATCCCCCGATTGATACATTGTCTGAACATTCAGACCAACCACCTATGAACCCGGCCACCAAATTCATCGCGGCGAGTTTCGCGGCAATCATCATCACCGGCAACCTTGCCGCCGCCGACATGCCGCGCGAACAGTTCCAGCCCCTCCGCCTCGGCGAGGTGCAGCCGCGCGGGTGGCTGTTGGAGCAGTTGCGGACCGAAGCCCGGGAGGGTTACGCCGTCTGCCTCGACAAATTGACGACGAATGCCAAGTCGCGGGTGGATGTGCCCACTTTCGACACCCGGCACAAGGCGGAGATGGAGAAGTCCTGGTGGAACGGCGAGACGACCGGCAACTGGCTCGACAGTCTCGTTCTCCTCGCCTTCACCTCCGGCGACGCGGCGGCCAAAAAGCAGGCCGACGAGGTCGTGACGCGGATTCTGTCGTTTCAGGAAGCGGACGGTTATCTGGGGATGTATCCGCCTGCGCTGCGGTATCAGCAGCCCGCCGGCGGGCAGAACGGCGAGTTGTGGACGCAGGCGTGCCTGTTCCGCGCTCTGCTGGCCTACTATGAATTTACCGGGCGCAAGGACGTGCTCGCGGCGGTCGAGCGCGCCGCGCAACTGACAATTTCCAAATACGGCAAGGACCGGACGTATTGGGCGCAGCGCGTAGTGCGCGGCGGGCCGGGCCACAACTTCATGTTCGTGGACGTGTGCGAATGGCTGTGGCGGTTGACGGGCGACCAGAGCTACGTCAACTTCGCGCAATTTCTTTACGACTCCTACCAGGAGCGGACGGACGTGTTCGACACCGACATCCAGCTCCGCAATCTGGCCGACCCCGCCAAGCTTTTCGTCAAACACGGCGCGCATGTGATGGAGCATCTGCGCGTGCCGTTGTTCGTTGCCTATGCCACGCGCGACCAGAAGTATTGGCCGGCGGTGGACAACATTTTCCCCAAGACTGACCGGCATCTCGCCGCCGGCGGCGCGTGCATCAGCGACGAGGATATTCTGGGCCGGCTCGCCGGGCCGGACATCGGCTGCGAATATTGCACGATGCTGGAACTGCTCCACAGCCTGGAATCCGGCGTGCAGAAAACGGGCCGCGCCGACCTCGGCGACCGCATCGAGGTGCTGGCGTTCAACTCGGCGGAGGGCGCGCGGACGCGCGACAGCAAGGCCATCCAATACTGCACCCGCGACAACCAGCACGAGGCCGCAATTGCCACCGGCAAAGGCTCGCGCTTCAAGCTTTCCCCGACGCATGAGGATGTGGCGGTGTGCTGCTCGCCCAATGCCACCAAATTTTTCCCGCGCCTGGTGAGCGGTCTCTGGATGAAAGACGCGAATGGCGCGGGCCTCGTGGCCGCCGCCTACGCGCCGAACGTGGTGCGGACAAAAATCAACAGCGCGGACGTGACCGTCGAGTGTGACACAGCGTATCCGTTCGAGGACGAAGTGCGGATGACCGTGCGCGTGGACAAACCGGCGAAGTTCAGCCTGCGCCTGCGCGTTCCGTCGTGGACGGGCGGCGTGAGTGTGACTGCGCCCGGTGCGGAGGTGCGGAGCGAAAACGGCTGGCGCGTCGTGACGAAGGAATGGAAATCCGGCGACAAGCTTACGCTGGCGTTCACGCCGGAAATCGTCCGCAAGACCGCCGTGGACGGCAGCGGCGTGTATTGGCAGCGCGGCCCGCTGGTTTATACGCTGCCGCTCGCGGCGGAGCGGAAGCAGACGAAAACTTATTCGGTCGCGGGTTTTGCGGACTGGGATTACACGCCGACGGCAAGTGCGTTCTGGGATTACGCGGTGGACAAGACGTGCGGCAAGTTTGTCTTTGAGCGCGTGAAGACGGATTCCGCCGCGAACCCGTGGGAGAAATCGCCGCTGGCGTTGACGGGAACTTTGTTGAACCGCAAATCCGGCCAGCCTGAACAAGTCCGCCTTGTGCCGATGGGCGGCAGCCTGCTGCGGCACACGGTTTTCGCGGATGCGGATCGCGTCGTCAAAGCCGCCGTCGGCCAAGCCGAATTGCTCAAGAGCGACCTGAATCTCGCGCGCAAGGCGGCGGTGGTGGTCGCCAGCACCGGCAAAGGTTATCAGCGCGGCGGGCTGATTGACGGCGTGGCGGAAGGCTTTCCGAAAAACCAAAAAGCCGAGTGGGCGAGCGACCACGGCGTCGCCGGCACGAAGGCGAAGTTGATCTGGGAGATGCCGGAAGCGGTGGAGAGCGTCTGGCTTTTCGACCGTCCGAACATCAACGATAAGGTGCATGCCGCGAAAATCAAATTCAGCGACGGCTCGACCGTCGAGGTCGGCGAACTGCCCAACGACGGCGCGACGCCGCTGCGGCTGAAGTTCCCCTCGAAGACCATCACCTGGCTGGAGGTCACCATTACGCGCGTCAGTCCGCAGACGCGGAATGTCGGCTTCTCCGAAATCGCGGTGTTCGAGAAAGCGCCAGCAGAGTAAGTTTCAAATCCGCCGGCAGGAGGAAACCGGTTGTGCCGTCAAAAAACAGACGGGAATCGTCAAATCAAGAGAAGATTTGACCGGCAGTTCAGCTAGGCTTTACGCTGTAAAAAACAACAAGCCATGACGACTGCAAAAAAATCATTTCCGCTGGACGCCGTGGTGGCGGGTTATCTGGGCGTGGACATCACGCCGGGATTTCCTGCCACCCGGCGGGCGATTCCGGCGGCGGAACTGTTCCGCCCGGGCCGGCTGATCGAGACCGAGGGACTTATTTTTTCGCTGGGCGGCGTGGTGGCGAACACCGGGCTGGCGATGAAACGGTTCGGCCAGAAGGTGGAGTTGATGGGCAGCATTGGCTGCGATGCGTTGGGTGAGATCGTGATGGCGCAACTCAAGCACCATCAGGCCGTCGGCGGCGTCCGCCAGAACCGGCGCGCCGGCACGGCGTATGGCATCATCGTCGCGCCGCCGGGGATGGACCGGATAATCTTTGAGGACCCGGGCTGCAACGGCGTTTTCACGGCGCAGGACATTGACTTCAAAAAGGTCGCGCAGAGCCGGCTCTTTCATTTCGGTTATCCGCCGTTGATGGAAAAGATGTGGGTCGCCAACGGCGCGGAGTTGCGGAAGCTCTTCCGGCGCGTCCGCCGCCTTGGCGTGGCGACCTCGTTGGACATGACCTTGCCGGATGCGGACGGCCCGGCCGGGAAAGCGAACTGGCGGAAAATTCTCGCGGGCGTGCTACCGTTCGTGGACATCTTCGTGCCGAGCGTGGAGGAAATTCTTTTCATGCTGGAGCCGGAACAATATGCCCGCATCCTGGCCAAAGCGGCGGGCCGCGACATGGTGGACGTGATTCCGCAGGAACTTTACGAGCGCCTCGCGGAGCGGATGCTCGCGTTGGGCGCGAAGGTGGCGCTGATCAAGGCCGGCCATCGCGGCGCGTATCTCCAGACCGGCGATGTCGCGAAGCTCAACGCCGCCACCGCGCTCGAACTGCCGGCGGGCAATTGGAGCCGGCGCAAGCTGTGGATCGGTTCGTTTCCGACCGACCCGCGCCGGATCAAGAACGCCTGCGGGGCCGGCGACTGCGCCGTGGCTGGCTTTCTCACGGCGGTGTTGAAGGGCGTGGAGATCGAGCCGGCCGCGCAGTATGCGATGCTCGCGGGACGCGACAATCTTTACGGCCTCGATGCGTTCGCCGGTTTGTCAGATTGGAAAGAAATGACCCGCTGCCTCGCCCGCCAGACCCGCGCCGCCAAGCGGTGACGCCGCGGTTTCGGCGGTTTTCGTCAAAAAACCATCATGGTTCGTCAAATCACAGAAGGACGGATCGTGCCCGCGAGAGTATTGTGTTCCCAATGAAAACTCTGATTGGCTGGGACATCCAGGACATCACGCCGACGCAACCGGTGGAGTTGATCGGGCAATACTATCAACGGGTATCCAAAGGCGTGCGCGATCCGCTCTCCGTCACGGCGCTGGCGATTGAGCAGGCCACCGCCGCCGGGAGCGAGCAGGCGGTGATGGTGACGATGGACATCATCTACGTCGCCCAGGATTTTCTGGATGAAGTCCGCCGGCACGCCTGCGCCCGGGTGCCCGACCTCAAGCCGCAGGCGATTTTTATCAACGCCACGCACATCCACAGCGGGCCGTCGTGGTTCGTGCCGTTCCGCTGGTGGCAGCCGGCGGCGGGGGCGCTGCCGCCCGCGGAAATCCGCGCCTTCCTGCTCGAACGCACCGTGCGCGCCGTGGTGAATGCGTGGAAAGTCCGCCAGCCGGGCCGCGTGGGCGCGGCGAGCGCGTATGCGTCGGTGGGATTTTCGCGGCGGATGTGCTACGCGGACGGCAGCGCGATGATGTATGGCGAGACGAACCGCGCGGATTTCATCGGCGTCGAGGGCGGCAACGATCCCGTGGTGCGGATGATGTTCACTTGGGACGAGCGCGACCGGATGACGGGCGTGATTGTCAACGTCGCCTGCCCGGCGCAGGTGCTGGAGTCGGACTACGTGGTGTCCGCCGATTATTTCGGCGAACTCCGCAAGCGCATCCACGCCACCTACGGCGCGCAGGTGAAACTGCTGCCGCAGGTGAGCGCCGCCGGCTGCCAATCGCCGCGCAATCTTCCGGCGCAATCGAAGGACGAGGTCAATTATTGGAACGAGAGCGGCATGGTCGCCATCGCCGAACGCTTGGAAAAAGCCGTGGCCGAAGGCTACGCGGCGGCGCGCAAGAACATCCAGCGCGCCCCGGTTTTGAAACACACCATGACCAAACTCGCGTTGCCCGTGCGTCGGGCGTCGGCGGAAGAATATCAGGCGGCGTGCGCGGAAGTGAAGCGGCTGACAAAAAGTTTTGCCGACGAAGCCACGGCCTCGAAGGAGTTGTTCGCCCAATTCGTCGCCGACACCCACGCCGGCGAGAAACGCCAGCCGCACGGGCCGTTCGACAACAAGGAGCTCGACTTCGTGCTGCTGGAGAACGCGCAGGCCGTCACCAAGCGTCACGGGGCGCAGGATGCCACGCCGACGTTTTCCATGGAGCTGCACGCGCTGCGGCTGGGCGACTGCGCTTTTGTGACGAATCCCTTCGAGCTGTTTCTGGACTACGGCCAGATGATTCTCGCGCGCAGCCGGGCGAAGCGGACTTTTCTGATCCAGTTCGCTTGCGATGTCGGGCGCTACCTGCCCACCGCGCGCGCGGTGGCGGGCGGCGGTTACAGCGCGCTCATCATCAACGGCGCGGTCGGCCCCGAGGGCGGACAGATGCTGGTGGACGCCAGCGTCAAGGCGA
>JAPLTZ010000168.1 GCA_026397895.1 Verrucomicrobiota bacterium
GATGCGCAGCCTGCTCGAACTTCAATTCCTCGGCGGCGGCGAGCATCTCGGTTTCGAGCTGGCGGATGGTCTCGGTCACATCGAAGTTGCCGCCCGCGTCGTTGATGACGGCCACGGCCTTGCTGTCGTATTCGTGCGCGGACGACGCCAGGCTTTCCTCCACCGCGCGCACGACGCTGCGGGGCGTGATGCCGTGTTCCTTGTTGTAGGCGATCTGCCGCGCGCGCCGACGCTCGGTGACGGCGAGGAATTTCTTGATGCTCTCGGTCATCACATCGGCGTAGAGAATTACTTCGCCGTTCAAGTGCCGCGCCGCGCGGCCCGCCGTCTGAATCAAGCTCGTCTCGCTGCGGAGAAAACCTTCCTTGTCCGCGTCCAGAATCGCCACGAGCGAAACTTCCGGCAAATCGAGGCCCTCACGCAGGAGATTGATGCCGACGAGCACGGTGAATTCGCCTTTGCGGAGCGAGCGCAGAATCTCCACGCGCTCGATGGCGTCAATGTCGCTGTGGAGATATTGCACCTTGATGCCGATGTCGCGGAGGTAATCGGTGAGTTCCTCGGCGGTGCGCTTGGTGAGCGTGGTGACAAGCACGCGCTCGTGGGCGTCGGCGCGCTTACGGGCTTCCTCGATGAGGTCGTCAATCTGTCCCTTGAGCGGCTTGAGCGTGACCTTCGGATCAATGAGGCCGGTCGGGCGCACGACGAGTTCGGCGACGCGGCCCTGCGACCACGCGAGTTCGCGCGGCGCGGGTGTGGCGCTGACGTAAATCGTCTGCCCTTGCATGGACTGGAATTCCAGGAAGTTCATCGGGCGATTGTCCAGCGCGCTGGGCAGACGGAAGCCGTGATCCACCAGCACCGTCTTGCGCGAGCGGTCGCCCTCGAACATCCCGCCGACCTGCGAAACGGTGACGTGCGATTCGTCAATCACCAGCAGGAAATCTTTCGGGAAGAAATCGAACAACGTGTGCGGCTGCGAGCCGGGCGCGCGGTTGGCGATGTGCCGGGAATAATTCTCGATGCCGGAGCAGAAACCCATCTCCTCCATCATCTCCAGGTCGTATTCCGTGCGCGTTTTGATGCGCTGGGCTTCGATGAGCTTGCCGTCGCGCTCGAACTCGGCGATGCGCCCGCCCAGTTCCTCGCGGATGCGAAGGATGGCGCTCTTCAATTTGTCGCCAGTGGTGACGAACTGTTTCGCCGGGAAAATCATCACGTTCGGCAGCGTGTCCATTTTCTTTCCCGTGAGCGTTTCGAAGCGCGTGATTCGCTCGATGGTGTCGCCGAAGAATTCCACGCGCAGCCCATCCTCGCGTCCGGCGGGGCGGACTTCCACCGTGTCGCCGCGCACGCGGAAATTGCCGCGCTCGAAGGCGATGTCGTTGCGCGTGTATTGCAGCTCCACGAGGCGGGAGAGCAGTTGCTCGCGCGAAATCTCCTGCCCCGTGCGCAGGCCGATGACCATCGCCTCGTAATCCTCGCGGTTGCCGATGCCGTAGATGCACGAGACGCTCGCGACGACGATGACGTCGCGGCGCGAGAAGAGGGAGCTCATCGTCGAGAGCCGCAACCGCTCGATCTCCTCGTTGATGGCGGAATCCTTCTCAATGAACGTGTCGGTGCGCGGGATGTAGGCTTCCGGCTGGTAGTAATCGAAGTAGCTGACGAAGTATTCGACGGCGTTGTTGGGGAAGAAGCTTTTGAACTCCGCGTAAAGCTGCGCCGCGAGCGTCTTGTTGTGCGAGATGACGAGCGTGGGCTTGTCCACGTTGCGGATGACGTTGGCGACGGTGAACGTCTTGCCCGAACCGGTGACGCCGAGCAGCGTCTGATGCTGCGCGCCGGACACGATGCCGGCCGTCAGCTTCGCAATGGCTTGCGGCTGGTCGCCGGCGGGCGCGTATTCGGAGACGAGTTCAAACATGGCCGCCAAGTTACGGCGACGGCGGGCCGGAGTCAAAGCGCGGGCGGGCAAAAGAGTTGTCAATTTTGGCAATTATCAAATCTGCTTGAAAAAACCTCCGGACATGGAACATTCCCGCAGTTCAACGCCCGAAAGGATGTCTCCCCGACCGAACATTTTTGCGCTGTGCTGCCTGCTGCCGCTTCTTGCCGGCAGACTTGCCGCCGCGCCGGCCTTGCCCGCCGCCGCTGCGGGCATCGCCAACGACAAACTCACCGACGCGCTGCTCATCAAGCAGGGTTTCACCAACCCCACCGTCCAGGTTATCGTCTGCCTCGCGCCGCCACCGGCCCTCGCGCAGGCGAATTTCGCCGCGCCCGATTCCCTCGCCGCCGCGCGCCCGGCCATCAAGCAATTGCAGCAGGACGTTCTCGCCGCGTTGCCCGCCGCCGAGGTGAAGGCCGGGCATCGCTTCGACAACATCGCCGGATTCGTCGCCGACGTCACGCCCGCCGGGTTGAAGGCGCTGCAGGCGCACGCGCAGGTCGTTTCCATCGAGCCGGTCATCCAATTGCAGCCGCACCTCGCACAGGGCATCCCGCTCATGGGTGGCATGACCTACCGCTCCACCTACAACGGCGCGGGCCTCGCCATCGCCATCTGCGACACCGGCGTGGACTACACGCACGTGCGGCTCGGCGGCGGCGGCTTTCCCAACACCAAGGTCATCGGCGGCTACGATTTCGGCGACAGCGACGCCAATCCCATGCCCGACAGCACGCAGGCCCACGGCACCTGCTGCGCGGGCATCGCCGCCGGCGACCTCGGCACCGTGGGCGATTACATCGGCGGCGTGGCTTACAACGCGAAAATCTACGCGGTGAAAATCTCCGCCGGCACCACCGGCTCCGCCTCCTCGGCGGCGATGGCCTCCGCGTGGGACTGGTGCGTAACCCACAAGAACGACGATCCCGCCAACCCCATCATGGTCATCAGCACCAGCTTCGGCGGCGGACAATATTTTGGCTCTTGCGACGGCACCACGCCCTCCATGACCACCGCCGCCAACAACGCCGTCGCCGCCGGCATCACCGTGTTCGCCTCCTCCGGCAACGACGGCTTCTGCGATTCCCTCGGCTGGCCCGCGTGCATCACCAGTGTGATTTCCGTGGGCGCGGTCTATGACGCGAACTTCGGCAATTACACGCCCTGCGTGGATGTCGCCTCCTGCGCCGCGAAAATCGCCACGACCGGCTGCACCAGCGGCTACTACGTCAACGACGCCACCGCCGCCGACAAGGTGACGGCCTACGCGAACGTGGCCACAAACCTGACGTTGTTCGCACCGGCCAACGACTGCTACACCCTCGACATCGCCGGCGCGGGCGGCTATTCGACCGGCGATTATTATGCAAACTTTGGCGGCACTTCCGCTGCCTGCCCCTACGCCGCCGGCGCGGCGGCGTGTCTGCAATCCGCCGCCAAGGCGCTCACCGGCAGCTATCTCACCCCGGCCCAAGTGAAGAGCCGCCTGCTGACCTACGGCAACAACGTCACCGACACCAAGGTCGCCATCACCAAGCCGCGCATCAACCTCGCCGCCGCCATCCAGAGCATCAACACCAATCCGACTCCCATCCTGAATTTCGTTTCCGCCACGCTCGCCGGTGGCAACGGCAACCAAAGCGTGGACCCGAACGAGTGCAGCGACCTCAACGTCGTCGTCCGCAACGACGGCAACGGCCCCGCCACCAACGTCACCGCCACCCTCACCACCGCGACCACCGGCGTCACGATCACGCAGCCGACCTCGGCCTATCCCAACATCGCCGCCGCCGCGAACGCCACCAACCTCACCACGTTCAAGATCAGCACCACGCCGGCCTTCGTCTGCGGCACCACGGTCAACCTGACGCTCACCGTCAACTACGGCGGCGGCGCGGCCACCAATTTCTTCACGCTCGGCTCCGGCGGCACGAACTACACCATCACGCCCACCGCCGGCGCGAGCCTCGTTCCCGGCACCACCGACACGGGCAATCACGGCGACGATACGGCCAGCGTCATCACGCTGCCGTTCGGCTATTCGTTCTACGGCCAGACCTTCAGCAACGCCACGGTGGACTCCAACGGCAACCTCCAGTTCACGAGCGGCACCAGCGTTTACAACAACGCCTGCCTGCCGTCCGCCAGCGCGAACAACGTCATCTTCGCCCACTGGGACGACCTCATGACCTCCGGCACCAACACCTCGCTCGGCGCGCAGGGCATCTACACCAGCACCAGCGGCAGCGCGCCCAACCGTATTTTCAACATCGAGTGGCGCGCTTCGTATTACTCCTCGACCGGCGGCGGCAACCCGCTGAATTTCGAGGTGCGCCTCTACGAAGGCCAGCCGCGCTTCGACCTCATCTACGGCACGCTCAACGGCACCGGCTCCGGCGCCACCGTCGGCGCGCAGAAGGACACCGGCAGCGTCTCCGCGCAATTCTCCTGCAACACCGCCGCCTTGAGCAACGGCCTGCAACTGACTTTCCAATCGGGCTGCGTTGACGGCGGCGGCGCGTGCAACAGCACCAACGTCACCGCCGCCTTCACCGGCACGCCGACCGGCGGCCTCGCGCCGCTCGCGGTCGCGTTCGCGAACACCAGCGCCAACGCGACAAATTATTTCTGGGATTTCGGCGACGGCAAGACCAGCTCCGCCGCCAGCCCCGCCAACACCTACACCAACACCGGCAGCTACACCGTCACCCTCACCGCCGTCGGCGCGGGCGGCACGAACGCGCTCACCCGCACCAATTACATCGTCGTCACGAACATCCCGCCGCCCGTGGCAAACTTCACCGGCACGCCCACCGCTGGCCTCGCGCCGCTCGCCGTCACGTTCGCCAACACGAGCACCTACGCGACGAATTACTCCTGGAACTTCGGCGACGGCAAGACCAGCACCGCCGCTAACCCCGCCAACACCTACACCAACGCCGGCAGCTACACCGTCACGCTCACCGCCATCGGCGCGAGCGGCACGAACGCGCTCACCCGCGCCAATTACATCGTCGTGACCAACGCCGCGCCCGTCATCACGGCGCAGCCGCAAAACGTCGTCACCAACCTCGGCTCGAACGCGACGTTCAACGTCACCGCCACCGGTTCACCGGCGCCGGGTTATCAATGGCGGTTCAACGGCACGAACATCCCCGGCGCTGCCGCCGCCAGTTACACCCGCACCAACGTGCAGCTCGCCGACATCGGCGCGTTTTCCGTCGTCGTCTCCAACGTCGCCGGCAGCGTGACCAGTTCCCCGGCGAACCTCATGGTCGTCGTTTCGCCCGGCGTCATTTCCGTCACCGGCGTTCCGTTCACCGAAAATTTCGACAGCATGGGCAGCGGTGGCACGACCACGCCGTTCGGCTGGTTCGTCGGCACGGGAACGGCCGCGATCGCCGGCACGACCGTCACCGCCGGCACCGGTTCGGCCAGCACCGGGGGAAATTACAACTTTGGCTCCAGCGGTGCCGCCGACCGCGCGCTCGGCTCTCTCGCCGCCAGTTCCGCGCAGCGCGACACCGAGGCGCGGTTCGTCAATCTCTCCGGCCTGTTCATCGCGGCGCTCACCATCAGCTACACCGGCGAACAATGGCGCGTGGGCGGCAACGCCGCCGTCAACAACGACCTCCTCCTCCAATACAGCACCGATGGCGTGAACTTCACCGCGCTCGGCGCGGCGTTCAATTTCAGCACGCCGATTGACTCGGGCAGCGCGGGCGCGCTGGACGGCAACGCGCCCGCCAACCGCGTCAGCGGCATCGGCGGGACTTTCACGCCTGCGGGCAACATCACCAACGGCGGGATTTTCTACCTGCGATGGGCCGACCCGAAGGAAACTTCCTCCAATCACGGCATCGCCGTGGACGACCTGACCATCACCTTCACGCTCACCAACCCGCCGCCGGTGATCACCGTGCCGCCGCAAAACCAGTCCGCCAATCTGGGCAGCAACGTCACCTTCACCGTCACCGCCACCGGCCTCGCGCCGTTCGCCTACCAGTGGCGGTTCAACACGACGAATATTTCCGGCGCGACGAACCCCGCGCTGGCGCTGGTCAACGTCCAGCCGACGAACGCCGGGAATTATTCCGTCGTCGTCGCCAACGGCGGCGGCGCGACCACCAGCGCCGTGGCCACGCTGACGGTGAACCTCCCGCCGCTGGCGAACTTCGCCGCCGCCCCGACCAACGGACTCGCGCCGCTGCTCGTGGCCTTCACGAATTTGAGCGCCAACGCGACCGGTTACGCCTGGAATTTCGGCGACGGCAAAACCAGCGCCGCCGCCAACCCGGCCAACACCTACACCAACGCCGGCAGTTACACCGTCACGCTCACCGCGCTGGGCGCGGGCGGCACGAATGCGCTGACCCGCACCAACCTCATCGTCGTGACCAACCTCCCGCCGCCGCTGCTGGTCGTCACGCCCGCGCTGGTGGACTTCGGCCTGGTGGTGACGGGCGCGACGGCGCAGGCCGCGTTCGTGATCAGCAACGGCGGCGTGGCGACATTGACCGGCACGGCGACGGGCGCGGGCGCGCCCTTTTCGGTTATTTCCGGCGATGTCTTCAGCCTGACCACTGCGGCGACGACGAATCTCGTGCTCCGCTTCGCGCCGGAAACGCCGGGTGCGTTCAGCAATCAGATTGTTTTCGCCAGCAACGGCGGCGCGGCGACGAACGCGGTTGTCGGGCACAGCAGCGGGCCGTTGAAAATCTTTTCGCTGCCGTTCAGCGGTGACGCGTTCGAGTTCTCGTTCCTCACGGTTTCGGGGCTGACCTACCAGGTGCGCTACAAGGATTCGCTGCTCGAAACGAACTGGCAGTTGTGGCAGACGGTGGCCGGCGACGGCACCGTCCAGACCCTCACGAACCCGCTGCCGCCGGTGCCGCAGCGGTTCTACCAGTTGCGCGTGCCGTAGCCGGGCGGCGGAATTGGCGAAAGAAGTTTTTGACAGACGGGCAAAACCTTGTGAGCTTTGCGCCCGGAGATTTTCCCATGAAGAACATTTTACAGAACCTGCTCGTCGGTTTCGCGTTCCTGTTGTGCGCCCTCATCGCCGTCCAGTGGACGCGCGAGGTGCGGCTGCACGGACAGGTTGAGACCCTGACGCGGGACCTGGCGGAGAAGACCGGCGCGCTGCAAAACACCGCCGGCCAGCTCCAGCGCTCCGAGGCGGAGGTGAAACGGCTGGAGGCGCTCAAGGTGGAACTCACCGACCTGGTGAAAACGAACCGGCTGGAAATCGCCGGCCTCAAGAAGGACCTCGACAAGGCCGAGGCGCGCGCGCGGCAGGGCGAGGTCTACAAGGAGGCGCTCGACCAGGCCAACGCCAGCATCAAGAAGCAGAACGACAGCATCCTCAAGCAGAACGAGGACATCAAGAAGCTGATGGCGGAACGCAACGAGATCGCCAAAAAATTCAACGACCTCACGGTGGAATACAACGACCTCGCCAAAAAGTGGAACGAGCAACAGCAGAAGCTCAACGAAGCCGCCGCTTCGGCTTCGACGAACGCGCCGCCCGCGAAGTGACGCGCGGCGGGTGTGGTTGTGATTCCGGTTGGCAGGTGTGATAAAATGAGCTAGTTATCAGGCATGACATCGTTCGCTCAAACCTTGGATGTGATTGAGTCGCTGCCGGTGGCCGAGCAGGAGGGCGTTTTGGAAGTCTTGCAGCGCCGCCTGGCCGAGCGCCGCCGTGCCGAACTCATCGCCACCGTGAAACAATCACGGAAAGAATTTGCCGCCGGCAAATGCAAGCCCGCCTCTGTTGCCACCATCATGCGTCAGGTCAAGACGTGAAGCATCTTCTCCTCCCCGCGCCCGCGTTCGTCCGCGCCTCCCGGCGCTTTCTCAAGAAACATCCCGCTTCGGCGGACGATTTGGCGGTGCTGTTGCAATGTCTGGAAGCCGACGCGTTCGCCCCGGCTTTGCGCACCCACAAACTCAAAGGCGCGCTGGCGGGTTCGTGGGCGGCCAGCGGCGGCTACGATCTGCGCGTCGTGTTTCATTTTGCCAAACATCAGGGTCAGCCCGCCATTGTGCTGGAAGCCATCGGCACCCACGACGAAGTGTATTG
The DNA here is from genome assembly GCA_026397895.1 of Verrucomicrobiota bacterium. GTDB lineage: Bacteria > Verrucomicrobiota > Verrucomicrobiia > Limisphaerales > JAFMIX01 > JAFMIX01. The sequence continues at coordinate 8,037 of JAPLTZ010000168.1, forward strand.
AGAGGCCTTCATGGCTCGGATCGTCACCGCCCAACCTCTGACCGGCTTTCGGCTGCGCGTTCGTTTCAGCGACGGCGTGGAGGGGATTTTCCCCGTCGAACCCGAACGGCGCGGCGGCGTTTTCCTGAAACTGCTGGATGCGAAAATCTTCAACGCCGTCAGCGTCAACCCCGATTTCGGCTGCGTGGAATGGCCCGGCGGCGTGGACCTCTGCCCGGACACGATGCACGAAGCCATCACCGGCGCAGCGGCGGACCTCCATGCGCCGATGGTTTTATGCGAAGAACCAAGCTCGGTAACTACAGTCAGGGCGGAAGCGCTTAGTTGGCTTGCTTCCAAGTTGGGAGTGAAAAGCAATGGTGTTTATGCGTCAAAGTTCTACGTTCCAGAGAAATCATGGACTCGCCATTCAGCTTGGTGGTTTGAAATCCCGCAGCAAACGATCGAAACATCGAAGTCACCCGATTTCTATTTGCTTTGTCAGGCAGCACCAAGCGCGAAAGAATTTCACTGCCTAAAAATCCCTGTTACTTTTTTCAGAGAGCAGTTGCCTAGACTCTGCTTGCGGGAAAATGGCAAGGTGAGTCTTTTCCTCTCTGCCGAGCGAGATGAAATGTTCATCGAACAGCGAGGAAAAGGAAAAATTGAGTTTGTCCGGTTTTTGAAACCAAGTAATCTGCCAACATGAAAACAGCTCGGCAGACTTGGATTCTCGTCTTGTTTTTCCTCGCCGCAACAGCCTTTCAACTTCTTGCTCAACAGAGCGACGATGACCACAAACACTTTGTGGAATCGAAGGTGAAAGCAGAAAACGGCGATCCAAGAGCTCAATATTATATGGGGCTTCATTACACCAAGGGCGCGGGTGTAGAGAAAAATGAAATGGAGGCGGCGAAATGGTATCGAAAAGCCGCTGAACAAAATGATGCCTCTGCTCAATGCTCTCTGGGCTATTGCTATGTCCTTGGTGCAGGCGTGATGCAAGATTGTGTGGAGGCTTACAAGTGGTGGCTGCTTGCGGCAGAACGAGGCGACAAGCAAGCAAAGAAAGAGTTGCCCAAAATAGAAAATTTGCTAACGAGGGAGCAAATTACTCAAGGGAAAAAACTAGCCCGCGGGTTTCAGTCGCGCAAAGAATCTGATTCTAAAAACTCCTTTTCATCTGAAAGCCCAACTGCCAGCGGCACCGGCTTTCTCATCACGGACGACGGTTATTTGATTTCAAATAACCATGTCGTGGAAGGCGCGGATAGGGTGCGTTTAGTCACGAGTGCCGGAATCATTTCTGCCAAGGTGATTCGGGTTGATTCAGCCACCGACCTTGCGTTGCTCAAAGCCGAAGGAAAGTTTTCACCATTGCCCTTGGCGGCGAGTCGCGGGGTGAAGCTGGGCGGCACGGTGGCGACGGTGGGTTTTCCCAACATCGGGTTGCAAGGGTTCGCGCCCAAGCTGGCCAAGGGCGAGATCGCGTCGCTGTCCGGCGCGGGGGATGACGCGCGGTATTTCCAGATCAGCGTGCCGGTGCAGCCGGGCAATTCGGGCGGGGCGTTGGTGGATGAGCGCGGCAACGTGGTGGGCGTGGTCTCGGCCAAGTTGAGCGCCAAGGCGGCGCTGGCCGCGAGCGGGTCGCTGCCGGAGAACGTGAATTACGCGGTGAAGAGCAGTTTCCTCCTGAGCTTCTTGGAATCCGTCCCGGAAGTTTCCGCCAAGCTCAAAGAACCCAACACCAAGGAAGCCAAGTTTGAGGATGTGGTAAAGTCCGCGCAGGATGCGGCGGTGCTGGTGCTGGTTTATTGATGTGGAGTGCGCGGACACGTCCGCGCTTTGGTACCGGGAGACATGTCTCCCAGCCTGCCGCGACGGGCGCGAGCACGGCGGGTCGGAAAGCGGCGACATGTCGCCGCACTCCAAGCAGCGTCACTTGCTCTCCGGCTGCGGGGCGATGGCGAACGAGACTTTCTGGATTCCCTCCCGCCGCACCAAATCCAGCACGCGGATGACGGAGCCGTGGGAGGCGTCCTTGTCGCCGCTGATGTAAACGGGGATGTTCGTGTTCAGGTGGTAGCGGTTAGAGAGGTAGGTGTGCAACTCGCCGCTCGTGACGGCTTTCTTTTCCACGTAAACCTCCCCGCCTTTGTCCACGGAGAGGTTGATGATCTCCGGCTTGAAGTCGCGGGTGGCCTGCGTGGCGGTGGGCAGGTTCATCTTGATGGACTGCATCTTGATCATCGTGAGGCTGGCCATCATGAACGACGCGAGCAGAAAGAACATGATGTCGATCAGCGGAATGATCTCGATGCGCGCCTTGCGGTGGGGCGTGGGTGAGCCGATTTTCATGGCGTGGTCGGTTGACGGAATTATTCGCCGCGTTTCTTAACGGCGTTGACCATGACTTCGAGGTTGGTCGCGGCGGATTCGAGTTCAAATTGCAGTTTCGCGTGCCGGCCGGTGAAATAGTTGAACGGAATCAGGCAGAGAATCGCGATGCCGAGGCCGCACATGGTGGCGATGAGCGCCTCGCCGATGCCGCCGGTCACAGCGCCCATGGCGCTCTCCACGCCGGTGCCGCCGATGGCGTTGAAGGTGCGGAAAATGCCGGCCACGGTGCCGAGCAGCCCGAGCAGCGGCGCGAGGGTGACGAGCGTGTCCATGACGGTGAGGAAGCGCCCGGCGCGTTGCAGCTCCACGCCGGCGGCGACCTGGAGCGCGCCTTGCAGCGAACTGTGGTGGTGGTTCAGCCCGTGCCAGAGGGTGCGGATGATGGGGTCGGGCGAATCCTTGGCCAGCGTGGAGGC
>JAPLTZ010000435.1 GCA_026397895.1 Verrucomicrobiota bacterium
CGGCAAAGAAACCGTCGTGCAGGAACTTTTTCCAGTTCTCCTCGAAACCCAGCGACGGCGTGAGCGAACGGAAAGTTTCGCGGACGATTTCGTAGGGATTCTTTTCGTTCAGCCCGCCGACGCGCGCCAAAAATTCCAATTCGGTCAGGCCGTCGAACAGCGGCGCGATGAGCGGCTGCACCGGCACGAGCGTGCCGTCGCTGGTGCGGACGTCGCCCCACGATTCCAGCGCGTGCGCCAGCGGCAGATGCCAGTCGGTGTTCGCGGCAGTCTCGTCCTCGTAGTAGCCGAGGCGGACGACGCTCTTGGCCTTGCGCTGCGTCTTGGCCCAGTCGAGTTCAGCAGGCGCATTGTAAGCCGGGTTGCCGCCGATGATGACGAGCGAGTTCACCGCGCCAGCGTTGAGCGCGGTCGCGAGGTCGGCGAGCGAGCCTTCGCCGGTGTCCGGCGTTTCGGAGAAAGTAACGGTCTGGCCGATGTTGCCGAGCGCGTAGTTAATGGCGTTGGCGATGAGGTGAACGGCGAGCGGCTGGCGGTAGCCAGCGACGACGAGCGACGTGCCGGCGTGCGCCAGCAAATCCTTCGCGCATTCGGAAATCCACTTGGCATCCACGCCGGCGGGCGCGCCGATCTTGGCGGCGAGCGCAGCGAATTCGCCATTGCCTTGCTTGACGATTTCGACGGCGAGCGCGGCGGCGACCTGCACGACCTGGCTGGACGCGATGCGCAGGCGATGGTCGGCGTTTGCGCCGGTGAGCGACATCAGGCTCTCGACGACGTAGAGGCGGTTGATGAGGTCTTCGTTCTTGGGCGCTTCGGGATTTTCAATCTTGCGGCCCTTGGCGAAGTCGCGGATGAAGCGGTGGTTGTCCTCCTCCGCGCCGATGAAATCGCAGTCGAGCGAGAGGATGCGCTTGGCCTTGTCGAACCGGAAATAGGGCGCGACCGGCTGGCCGGTGGCCTTGCTCGCCGCGTCGCGATGGATGTCAAAATCCACCGGTTCGTAAACGAACCAGCGGGCCTGCGGGAACTTGGCCTTGATGAGTTTTTGCAGCCGCGCGCGGGAGGGCGACGCGCCGCGTTCGAGCAGGAAGCAAAGGCCTTCGCCCTTGTTCGCCGCAGCCTGCTGCGAAAGCTGGTTGAGGAAATCGAGCGCGGCTTCCTTGGTGGAAACGCTGCCGCCCTTGGCGTAGCGGATGGCGCGGTCGGGATCGTAAAGGTTGAGGATGGACGCCTGCGCGAAGCGGTCGGTGCCGCCGTTGCTGTCGGGATGCTGGGCGTTGCCTTCGAGTTTGGTCGGGCGACCGTCGTTGGACTTGGCGAGCAGCGGAATCGCGCCCCCGCGCGTCGGGAACGCCGTGGCGTAATATTGGGCGACGCCGTGGACGTAACCTTCCGGCAGCCGCGAGAACGGCAGGATTTTTTCCTCGGGCCGGCGGCAACCGCTCGCGCCCAGACCCACGCCCGCCAGCAGAAACGAGGCGGACATGATTTTGACGAAGTTGCGGCGGTTGACGGGGTCGGTCAATTCGCTCGCGCCTTGCGGAAATTCACGCTCCAGCCAAGATTGGAACTCCGGCGTCTCGGAAAGTTCATCGAGGCCGCGCCAGTATTTCGGGCCGGTCTGCGGTTCGGGACAGGTGGGTGGAATGGTTTTGCTCATCGGTGACAGGCGGAGCAGCTTTGCAGCGACTGGACTTTCCAGTCGTGCACATATTTTTCGCCATCGGCGCGTTGTTTTTCGGGCGTTTCCGCCTGCCAGCCGAGGTCGGTGATCTTGTCGGGCGAACGCAGCTTGGCGGCGGGGTCGCGGTGGCAATTGAGGCAGAAGGTCATGCTGAAAGACTTGGCGTGGCGGACTTCATCCATCTGATCGATGCGCCCGTGGCATTCGACGCAACTGACGCCGCGGTTGACGTGGACGGAGTGATTGAAAAAGACAAACTCCGGCGTCTTGTGAATCTGCACCCACGGGATGGGCTTGCCGGTGGCGGCGCTTTCGCGGACGAGGGCAAGCTTCGGGTCGTCCTTCAACACCTGGCTGTGACAATTCATGCACACGGCGGCGGCGGGGATGTTGGAATACCAGGATTTTTCCACCGCGCTGTGGCAATAGCGGCAATCCATGCCGAGCTGGCCCGCGTGGATGTTGTGGGAAAACGCGACGGGCTGAATCGGCTGGTAGCCGACGCGCGTGTATTCCGGGGTGAAATAATACCAGACGCCGGCGGTCACGCCGCCGCCCACCAGCAATGCCCCGCTGACAATCATCAGCGGCAACCGGTTCGTCCATTTGGGAAAAATTGCTGACATCTAAAAATCAATCACGCCTGCGGAAAATCCCGCCGCTGTTTATCTTTGCTTCAAGTCACGCAAAACAACTTGTTCGTTTTGCGCGCGCGAATGATTAACGCAGGTGTAACAAATCGCAAGAAATGTTTGTGAAAAAATTCACCATTAACTCGCCATCTGCCAGTGATGACTGAAATAAGTTTGCTTCAAACAGCGCCGGCGGTTGCGCTCAAGCTGCGTCCCGATTCCCGCCCAACTTATTGTTTTCCCTTCTTCCCTTTCTTGCCGGCTTTCTTCTGCGTCGGGTCTTCCGCCGCGCCCATGTCCTCACGCGGCCCGGCGGGTGGCACGAACACCGGCCGCAGCCCTTTCGTGAAGAGCGCCGCGGTCGCAACCACCGCCCTGCCCTCGCAAAACACCGCCGCCCGCACCGTCGTCGTCTGCCGCACCGGGAACGGCCCGGAGTAACGCGGCGAGCGCAGCGTCGGCTCGCTGCCGTCGGTGGTGAAGCGGATTTCCAACGCCGCCGCCGGCAACGAGCCGCGCAACGCGATGCGTTGCACGGCCACCGCCACCTCCGTCTGCGCCGCGAAATACCGGCTGCCGAGCGCGCCCAGCGCCGTCACCTCGATGTCGCCGCTCTCGCCGGTCGCCTGGAAAAAGCCGCGGCCCAATCCCGCGAATACCTTCCGCCCCGGCTCGCGGTGCGGCGTCACGTCCACCGGGTCGCCGTTCTCGTAGCCGAGCAGTTTCACCGGGCCGGCGACGGCGAAATCAATCCGGTCGTCCGCGTTGGGCACGACCACGCCGTTCTTGTCCGTGACGCTGAACGTCACGAGGCTGAGGTCGCGGCGGTCGGGCTGGAGCGCGGCGTTGTCGGTCGTGAGCGCGAGGCGTTGCGGCGCGCCGGCGGTGCGCTGCGCGGTTTCCGCGACAGGTTTGCCATCGCGATACGCCACCGCCCGCAGTTCGCCCGCGCGATACGGCACCTGCCAGACGACATCGAACAGCTCGGAGCGCGGCTGGCGACCGAGGGATTTGCCGTCCTGAAACAGTTCCACCTCATCCGCGTTGGCGTAGGCGACGACGGGAATGTTTTTCCCTTCGAGTCCGGGATGCGTCCAGTGCGGCAACAGATGCACCATCGGTTTTTCCGTCCACAGGCTTTGGTAGAGGAAGTAGTGATCCTTGGGCAACCCCGCGAGGTCAATGACGCCGAAGTTGAACTCGCGCGCCAGCGATTCCGTGCCCGCCCACGTCGCCTCGCCGAGGTAGTCGAAATCCGTCCAGCGGAACTCACCCGCGCACCACGGCCAGCTTGAGGTGCGCTTCCACGACGCGCGCGCGCTCATGCGGCGGTTGCAGTTGTCGTAGGACGAACGGTAGGCCGAGTGGCCGCCGGGAAAGATTTCCGTGTCGCCGTATTCCGGGTCCACATATTGCTCCACGGCCGATTCCTTGCGCGTCTTGTAAAACCCGCGCGTCTGGAACGAGTGCGGCTCTTCGCTCAGGAACACCGGCGTCGCTGGGTTGTTCGTGTGGAATTTTTCCATCACGCCGCGCTTGCCGCCGGTGCGGCCGTTGAAGCCCGCCACGTCCACGCCCTCCGTCACGTCGCCGCCCGCGACCGGGCGCGTGGCGTCGAGCGCGCGGATGAACGGCGTGATGCCGAACTCGTCCTTGTGACCGGTCTCGTTGCCGATGCTCCAGAGGATGACGCTCGGATGATTGCGGTCGCGGCGAATCCACTCCGTCACGTCCGTCCGCCAGTGGTTGGTGAAATACAGCGCGCCGTAATCCTGTCCCGCCTTCGTCTTCCAACCGTCGAAAATCTCGTCCATCACCAGCAGGCCGAGGCGGTCGCACATGTCGTAGAAGACCGGCGGGCGCGGGTTGTGCGCGGTGCGGACGGCGGTTGCGCCCATCTCCTTGACCATGCGCAGGCGACGCTCCACCAAGCCATCCGGCTGCGCCGCGCCGACCGGGCCGCCGTCGTGGTGCTGCGACATGCCCTTGAGTTTCACCGGCTCGCCGTTGAGGAGGAAACCGCGGTCGGCATCCCACAGGATGGAACGGATGCCGAACGGCGTGGTCGTTTCGTCCGCCAGCTTGCCGTCGCGGAACAACTGCGTGACGAGCGTGTAGCACTGCGGCGTTTCCAGCGACCAGCGGCGCGGATTGCTCACGGAAGTTTTCTGCTCGACGCTCTGCGTCGCCTGCGGCGGCACGGTGATTTCTCTTTCGGCCTGCGCGACCTGAACCCCGGCGGGGTCGCGCACGAGGGAAACGACTTTCACGACAGCGGGCGTGGCGGTGTCGTTGCGGACTTCGGTGGCTACGGCGACGGTGGCGTTGCCGGCGCTGACTTCCGGCGTGCGCACGAACACGCCCCAATGCGCGACGTGGACGGGGTCGCTGACGGTGAGATTCACATGGCCGTAGATGCCCGAGCCGGTATACCAACGGGCGGCGGGTTGGAGCGTGTTATCCACGCGCACGGCGAGGACGTTGCGACCGGGCTTCAGCTGCGGCAGCCGTAGAGGTCGCCGCCGACTTTCTGGCCGTTGAGCCACACGGTGCAGTTGCGGAAGACGCCGTCGAACTGAATCTCCACGCGCCGCCCGGCCCAGTCGGCGGGCGCATCAATGACCTTGCGATACCAGCCGATGCCGGTGGGCAGGTAGCTGACGAGCGCGTCCGTGCCGGGATGGTTGGTGCTGTAAGTGCCCTCGATGCTCCAGTCGTGCGGCACGTCGAGCAGCCGCCATTGCGCGTCGGCAAAATCCGGTTGCTCCGCGCCGGCCACGTCCTGCTGGATGAAGCGCCAGTCGAAATCCAGGTTCTGCTCCACGCGCGGCGCCGCGAACGCGCCGGTGACGCCCACGGCGAACAGCGCCAGTGTCAGGGGGTAGAATGCATGAATCAGTTTCTCCATCATTCGTCGTCAGAGGTTTTCGTTTTCTTTTTTTCGGCCTTGGAAAGTTTGACAGGCGGCTTGTTGTCCTTGGGCAGGAACGCGGCCAACTCTGTTTTCACCGGGGCGAAGGCGGTTTGCGGCGCGAGGTTCGTCCACTCGTAGGGGTCTTTGGTCTCGTCGTAAAGCTCCTCGCCGCCGTCGGCGTAACGGATGTAGCGCCATTGCTCGGTGCGGACGGTGTGGTTCATGTAACCGTGCGTGGTGATGGCGGGATGCGACCACGCGGCCTTGGGATCGCGCAGCAACGACACGGCGCTCGGCCCGGCGACAAATTCCGGGATGGGCAGGCCCGCCAATTCGCAAAGCGTCGGGTAAACGGTCATGAAATCCACCGTCCGCGCACAGACACCGCCGGGCGGCGTCACGCCGGGCGCGACCCAGATGAGCGGGGCGCGGGTCGGTTCTTCCCAAAGCGCGAACTTGCGCCAGTGGTCTTTCTCGCCGAACGACCAGCCGTGGTCGCCCCAGAGGACGATGATGGTGTTGGTGCGGGCGGGGCTTTTGTCGAGCGCGTCGAGCAGGCGGCCGACGTTCATGTCGGTGTAGGCGCAGGCGGCGAGGTAGGATTGAATGGCGTCCTTCCAGCGGTTCTCCGCCAATATTTTCTCGTGGTCGCCATGCGCGATGGCCATGTTCACGCCGGCGGGCGGAATGTCCTTCAAATCATCCTTCAAGTAGGGCGGGAGTTGGATGCCGTCGCGCGGGAACAGCTCGTAATACTTGCGCGGCACGGCGAACGGCAGATGCGGCTTGACCAGACCGCAGGCGATGAAGAACGGCTGGTCGCGTTTGGCTTCGAGCCGCTTGATGCACCAGTTGACGGTGTGCCAGTCGCTCAAATCGTCGTCCTGCAAGTCCAGTTTCACCGGCACATGGAAGCCTTCGTCCTTGCCGGGTTGCGGCAGGGTTTTGGGGATTTCCTTGCCGCTCATGTATTCGCTCCACTCGGAGGCGAAGGGCGCGCCGTGATAAACCTTGCCCGCGCCGGCGACGTAATAACCGGCCTTGAGAAATTGCGCGTTCAGGCCGCCGCCTTCGGGAACGCGTGTCTTCCAATTGTCGCCGTTGTAGTAGCAGGCGGTCGTCCACGCGCGCCGGCCGGTCAACAGCGAGCAGCGCGAAGGTTCGCAGGCCGGCACGGCGGCGTAGGCGTGGGTGAAGGTGACGCCGCGCGCGGCCAGGCGGTCAAGGTTCAGCGTCTGCGCCTGCGGGTTGCGGCCCAGATGCCGGACCCAGTGGTTCAGGTCGTCCACCGCGATGAACAGGACGTTGGGCCGCGCGGCGGAATTGGTTTCCGCCAAACAAATCCGGGGTTGGTGACACAGCGCCGCGATGAATGCAGTCGCGATGAATGCGCGCCGGATTTTCATTCGGCCTTTTTGTTTTCTTCGCTTTTTTCTTGGGAGCAGCCTTGCTGGCAATCTCGTCAGCCGTTTCAAACACCCGGCCTTTGTCGTCAATCTCCACAATCCATTGATCCAGGACTCCGCGCAGCTTTTTCAGCACGGCCTGATGCTCGGCATTGGTGGAGGTGGCGAGGTTGTGGATTTCATCCGGGTCGGTTTGCAGATCGTAAAGCTCCTCGTCCGGCATGCGCAGCTGGCAGAGAAATTCCTGCGGCGGCGTCAGCTTGCCCTGCGCGTGCAATTCCTTGAGCAGATTCCACACGGGATACTGCCGCTCCTTGTATTCGTTCGGCGCGAGGAACGGCGTCGCGGGCGTGAAGTTGTGGATGTAACGGTAGCGCGCGTCCCGCACGCTGCGAATGCGCATGACCGTCTCATCGCAGCGGTCGCGCGTGCCGAAGACGTATTCGCGCGGGGCTTCGGCGCGGTCGCCGAGGAAATTCCGCCCCTGCATCTTCTCCGGTTTCTTCGCGCCGGCGATGTCCAGCATCGTGGGCGCGAGGTCAATGCCGTCAATGAAGCGCGGTTCGACCGTGCCGGGCTTGAATTTTTTGGGCGCGGGAAAATTCTTCGGCCAACGGATGATGAGCGGCACGATGAAACCTTCCTCGTAGCAGAATTGTTTGCCGCGCGCCATGCACGCGCCGTTGTCGCCGAAATAGACGATGATGGTGTTGTCGGCGAGGCCATCCTGCTCCAGTTGCGCGAGCACGAGGCCGACCTTGTGATCCAGTTCAATCTCGGAATCCAGGTAGGCGGCCCAGTCCTTCCGCACGATGGGATCGTCGGGATAATACGGCGGCAGCACGACCTTCGCCGGGTCGGCCTTGGCGGGGGCGTTGAACTTGCGATGGGTTTCGTGGAAATTGATCTGCGCGTAAAACGGCTGGTGCGTTTTGAGGTCGCTCCAGTCCGCCGAATCAAACGGCTTGCCCGCGTGGGCAAAGTTCCAATCGGCCTTGCCCGTGCCTTTGAACCCGACCGCGTCCGGCAAATTGATCAGGTTGGCGGTGAAATATCCCGCGTCGTGCATCCATTCGGTCAGCAAGCGCACGCCGGCCGGCAGCGGAAATTTGTCGGTGCGATGCGAGCGGTGGTTTTGCGCGCCGATGCTCGCGGCATACATGCCGGTCATGAACGAACTGCGGCTGACGGAGCAGACGTTGCCGAGATAGGTGTGCGAAAAATAAACGCCCTGGTCGGCGAGCTTGTCGAGGTTGGGCGTGGCGGCCTGCGGCGTGCCGCTGCGGCTCAACGCCTCCGGCCCGGTGTCCTCGGAGATGAGCCAGAGGATGTTGGGGCGCGCGGTTTCGGCGGCGTGGCTTGTCACGATGACGCCGATCAGGAGCAGGATGGAGTGGATGGTTGTTTTCATGGATTTAATCGTCGGCGCGGGCGGCCAGCAGCGGGGACACGATGCTTGGATTTGACAGGCTCACGGATTTTTTGCCGGCCTTCCCTTTTTTCTTCCGTTCCGGCTTGGTGGTATCCGCAGGAGAGTAATTCGGATTCGGCGTGGGCATCTGCGCCTTCACTTCCGTGCGCCAGTCGTGGAGCAGCTTCCGCAAAGCCTCAACTTTCTCCGGCATTTTCGCCGCGAGGTTGTTGTGTTCGCCGAGGTCATCCTTGA
>JAPLTZ010000132.1 GCA_026397895.1 Verrucomicrobiota bacterium
AACAACGATGTCAACACCATCTTCTACGCTTCCACCGGCCTGCGCCTGCCGCCGTTGTTCAGCGATGTCTACGACGCGATGGACGCGTTCCCGGAAGACGACACCGGCTTTGTCGGCGGCGACGGCCAGATTCGTTACCTTGACTGGCAGACCATCCTTTACCGCTCACAACGTCTGGCCACCAACAATTGGAAACGCGCTTGGGACACCGGCGGTTACCGCACCAACAGCGGCCCTATCGCCTTGCCCGAACCGCAACTGCTCAAAGCCGCCAAGGCTACCGCCGCCGGCCCGGGCAGCGTCTGGTATCGGCAAGCCGCCGTCGGCGCGCTGTCCGTGGGCAACGCCGCTGCGGGCGGCACCGTGAATGTGCCGGTCTTTGTCAAGGTCGTCCCCGGCGCGAGCCTCGCCGGACTGCAATTCCGCGCCATTGTCACCCCGGGCAACACCGCCCCGGCTCTCACCCAGAATCTGCAATTCATCCCCGCCGATGGCGTGACTGCCCCCGTGACCCAAAGTTTCCGGCCCGGTGAACTCGCCGTCGGCTGGTCGCTTGCCACCGTCAATTACCCCGCCCAAAGCAGCAACATCGTCGGCTGGCTGCGTTTCACCATGCCCGCCTTGGCCCAGGCCGGCCAGACCTACACCGTCACCTTCGCGAACACCGACGGCGCCCCCGACCGGTTCACCCCGTATGATTTTGAAACCCGGCATGCCGTCATCGGCGTCGGCATCGCCGCGCCCGGCAGCGATTTCATCTCCGATGAATGGAAGCTGCATTATTTCGGCAGCCTCGCCAGCGCGCAGGCTGATCCCAACGCCGATCCGGATGGCGACGGTTCGCCCAACTGGGAGGAATTCCTCAATGGCACCGCGCCCGACAATGCCCTGTCGAAACTCAAGCTCGCCGCCAATGCGGTGCAGACCGTCGGCAAACAGANCTGCCGCTGCACTGGCTCTCCGCCCCGGGCAAGATTTACGCCGTGGAACGCACCGCCAGCCTGACCGCCCCCGCCTGGAGCAACGCCGGCAACATCGCCGGCGACGGCTACGAGCAACAATTCACCGAAACCAACCTCGGCAGCGGCGGCATGTTCTACCGCGTTCGCGTCATTTCCGCACCTTGAAGCAACCCCAATCTTTGAACCGGCTATTTCACCATGAAAACGAAAATCTTCCTCGGAATGCTGGCTGCCGTGGGATGGCTTGCGGCCAACGCCCACGCGCAGGTCACCGTCTCGACTGTCACCACCAACGGCCTGCATGAACCGGTCGGGGTCACCGCCGACTTCGACGGCAACCTTTACGTCGCCGATTCCGTCAACAACCGCATCGCCAAAATCGACCCTTCCTACAACATCAGCACGCTTTCCGGCACCGGCGCGGCTGGCACCAACGACGGCCCGTTCTACCTCGCGCAGTTCAGCCATCCCCAGGGGGTTCTGTTCACCACCATCAACGGCACCAACGGATTGATTGTTTCCGACTACAACAACAACTCCATCCGGTTCGTCACCTTGACCAACGGCATGGTCTCCCTGATTGCCGGCAAAAGTGGCACCGCCGGTTCGGCAGACGGCACAGGCGTGACGGCCCGCTTCCGTTATCCGGTCGGCATGTCGCTGGACAGCAGCAACAATCTCTACGTCGCCGATTCTTTCAACAATTCCATCCGCGTCGTCAATCTCAACGCCGCCAATTTCACCGTGACCACGCTCGCCGTCCCCGGCGCGAATTTTTTCCGCCCCAACGCCGTGGCGGTGGGCAGCTTCAACCAGCTTTGGGTGGCCGATACCGACCATCACGTCATCAAACTCATCACTTTGAGCACCCCCACCAACGGCACTTTGACGACGGTGATTGGTGCCGGCGGTCTTGGTTCCGCCGACAGCCTGATTGGCGCCAACGCGGGTTTTGCCTATCCCCGCGGCTTGCTCTGGCTGGCCGCCGCGAATCAGTTGGTTGTGAGCGATACCGGCAACCACACCTTGCGCCTCCTCACCAACTACACGGCCGTGAGCGCCACCAATTACTCGGTCAGCACCTACGCCGGCACCGCCGGCCAGACCGGATTTGCGGATGGTGCGGCCTTGGCCTCCAAGTTCAATTCCCCGTTTGGACTCGCCCAGAGCCCGCTGCCCTTCACGAAATACTTTTTCGTCGCGGATCAGGCCAACAACGCCATTCGCAAAGTCCAGAACGGCGAACCGCCTCCCAAAGTGCCGACTCCTCAGATTGGCTGGGTCAGCTTCCCCTATCCGGAATTTTTGTCCGTGCTCCATCCCGGTTCGTCCTTCGTCTTCTACAATGACGCGCTCATCGCCATCCAAGGCACCAACGGCAGCCAGACCTTCTTTACTTCCGGAGCCACTCCCGCTTCCGGCAGCATCCCCGACCCCTCCGCCATCAACGGCAGCACCCCGCCCGCTTACGAAGACAACCTTCCCGCATCCGCCGTGACCGACCTCCCGGGCACCCGGTATCCCGACATGACCATCAAGGCCATCGGCACCAAGAGCGACGGCAGCCCCAGCAGCGATGTGGTGGAATGCCGCTTCCAGTTCATCGTCGGCACCCCGACGGTTTCCGGCGACAACGCCGCCCAGTTTGTCGTGAGCAACATCACCGCCAACGCCCAGATGTGGTATACAACCAACGGCATTGAACCGACAAATGTTTTGAGCGGTTCCAATTTTGGACCGATTCCCTCCGATACCACGCTGTCCCTGCGCATCGCCTCCGATACCACCTTCAAAATCCGGGGCTTCCGCGACAAGTATCAGCCGAGCGGCGTCGCCACCGTTTTTTTCTCGCCCACCAATTTCCAAGCCAACCGCATCAGCTTCGGCATCACCAACGGCGAGCCCAGCAGCGTCTTCCTGGCGCGCCCGGGACAATTCTTTTACGCGCCGGTCACTTTGAGCGTCCTGCCGGGGCAAAGGATGTTCGGCTTGCAATTCAACATCACCGTCACCAACAGTCTGGGCACCACCAACAAAATCCTCAACGGCGCGGGCATAGACTTCTTCTCCATGCTCATGTCGGAAGTGCCAAAAGAGGAAGGCACCCATCTCCCGCCCGATGCCGGTCAGTGGTATCTGTCCATCCCGCCATTCCTCATGACCTCTCCTGCTTTATCCAATCAAGTCGGATATGCCCAATTCGTCAACACCAACAACAACCTCCTCGGCATCGGCTGGCTGTTCCGTCAGGGATATAAGTATACCGTCATCTCAACGAACATCCCTCCCTACTACTACCTGGACTTCGACACCACCAAGCATGACTTGATAAAACATTCCATCGTTCACGACACGCTCTTCGAGAAGGACAAGGGCGTGGTGGTGGTCGGCGCGTATTCCTTTGGCATTCCCACCAACGCCAACATTGGCGACAAGTATTACATCCAAATCGGCAGCCCCTCCGCCACCCGGGACGGCATCGGCGAGCCGGGATCGGATGTTTTCATCCAAGCCCCCGCCACCAACCAAGCCGTCACCGTCGGCACGCCCTACTACCTCGTCGGCGATGTCGCCCCGTTCCGCTGGCTGAACGCCGGTGACTTCGGTGAAGGCATCCTCAATAACGCCGATGTCATGCAAGTGTTTCAATCCGCTATTTTGGGAGTTGATACACCCCCGTTTAATTCCGACCTGTATCGCGCCATGGATTCCTGCGGTAACATCGGCTTCACCAACAACGGATCGGGTTACCTGACAAACGCGGGCAGCTATCTTTCCCACTACCCCGTCACCAACACCGCCGCCGGCACCATCGCCAGTTGCACCTACACCATTGACACCAACACCGTGACTTTCACCACTACTACCAACAGCGCCTGCACCAGCAGCGGCTTTTCCATCACCAACATCACCGTCACCGCCACCACCAACATCCCCATCTTCACCACCGACACCTACGTCTACACCACCAACACCGTTCCCGGCGCAACCAACTTCGTCACCTACGTCGCCACCAACATCCTTTTCACCAACCCCAACCTCAACCATCTCTTCGACGGCAATGACCAAACCATCAACCAGGTCGCCTTCGGCGATTTGGACTTGGACGTGTGCGACGTGTATGTGACCTTCCGCCGCTCCCTCGACCCCAGCCTGACGTGGTTCCGGCGCTTCTGGACCAACAGCCAGTTCGTGGCCGTGACCACACCCAATCTGGCTTACAACAGCAACAGCCCGAGTCTGAAACCCGCCGCCAAGAATCCGTCCGCCGCCAAGGCCGCCGGCGTCTATGCCGCCCCATCGGTCATCTTCACCGCCGGCGACGGCACCAACGGGGCCGGTCAGACCGTGCAGATTCCCATCACCGCCAAAATCTTCGGCGATTACCCCCTGCGCGTGCTCGGCCTGAATCTCACCGTTCATCCCTTGGATGGCTCGCCCGCCATCACCGCGCCCGTCCAATTCACCCCCAACGGCGCGCTTGGCCTGCCCGGCACCACTTTGCAACCGCGCCCGAACACCTACGCCGCCGTCTGGCTCAACAGCGGAATCGCCGGCCTTTCCGGCGATGTCCCCATCGGCACGCTGCAAATCACCCTCCCCGCCAACGCCTCGGCCAGCGCCGCCTACGCCGTCAGCTTCGATCATGTTTCCGCCTCGCCCAATGGTCTGGCCGCCTTCCCCAAGACCACCTGCACCGGCATCATCACCGCGAGCGACCGCTCCGGCTCCTCGTGGAACGACGGCATCTCCGACACCTGGCGCCTGCGGAACTTCGGCACCATCTACAACCAGCTCTCCGCCGCCCACGCCGACGCCGATGGCGATGGCGATAACAACCTGAAGGAATTTAAGACCGGCACCAACCCCAACGACGCCCAATCCGTCCTGCGGGTGCTTCCCAACATCGGCCCGTTCAATGTCCGCTGGCCCTCAATCCAGAACAAAACCTACATCACCGAACGCAGCACCACCCTCTTCGGCGGCAACTGGTCACCCATCTCCACCAACACCGGCACCGGCGGTGACATCCAGATTCAAGACAACAACGCCGGCGGCGGCACGCGCTTCTACCGCGTCCGTGTGGCCGAGTGAATTGATTGCGGCACAAGAAACCCGGAGTCCAGCCGGGCTCCGGGTTTTTGCTTTGGGGAAAATTACTTCGCCGGGGTGAGAACCCGGTGGATGCCCGCCGCCGCCTTGCGCCCGTCGCGCACGGCATGGACGACGAGACTCGCCCCGCGCACGGAATCGCCGCCGGCGAAAACGCGCGGCACGCTCGTCATCTGGTTCGCGTCCACAACGATGCCGCCCCAATCATTCACCGCCACGGAAGCGAGGTCGCTGCCCGCCGGGAACGGCACAGGATCAAATCCGTAGGCGACGAGGAGCAGGTCGGCCTTGATGGTCAGTTCCGAGCCGGGAATGACGCGCGGTTTGCGCCGGCCCGACGAGTCCGGCTCGCCCAGTTCCATTTTTGTGCAGCGCACGCCGGCGACTTCGCCCTGCGCGTTGCCCTCGACGGCGACGGGGTTGGTGAGGAAAAGAAATTGCGCGCCCTCCTCGATGGCGTTGCCGAATTCCTTGCGGCTGCCGGGCATGTTCGCGAGGTCGCGGCGGTAGATGCACACCGCTTCCAGCGCGCCGGAACGCAGTGCCGTCCGCAGACAGTCCATCGCGGTATCGCCGCCGCCGAGCACGGCCACGCGTTTGCCGGTCACGGAAACCGGCGGAAACTCCAGCGCCATCGGGGAATTTTTCTGGATCAGGAACGGCAGCGCCTGATGAATGCCTCTC
This sequence comes from Verrucomicrobiota bacterium, assembly GCA_026397895.1. Classification (GTDB taxonomy): domain Bacteria; phylum Verrucomicrobiota; class Verrucomicrobiia; order Limisphaerales; family JAFMIX01; genus JAFMIX01. The sequence goes on from JAPLTZ010000132.1 coordinate 5,760, forward strand.
AATTCCGCGCCGGGCACGTCCAGCGCTTTCGCCTTCTGCGCGCCGATGCCGAGAAACACCGCGTCGAACTCGTCCAGCAGTTCACGCAGTTCCAAATCCACACCGAGCGTCACGTTCAGTTGAAACTCCACGCCGCGCTGGCGGAGGATGTTCAGCCGCCGTTCCACCACGGATTTCTCCAGCTTGAATGCAGGAATGCCATTCAGCAGCAGCCCGCCGGCCTGCGACTGCGCCTCAAAAATCGTCACGGCGTAACCGAGCTTGGCCAGTTCGTCCGCACAGGCGAGGCCGCCCGGACCGGAGCCGACGACCGCGACGCGGAAGCCGTTCTTCGGGAATGCGGTTGGACAACGGGCAGCCCTGCAGGCAGGTGGGCACGGGACATTGGATGCAACGGCTCGCCTGCGCCTGAACCTCCGTGGCGTCCAGCAGCGAATAGATCTCGTTGAAATCCGCCACCCGCTCCGCCGCCGGACGCTTCGGCGGGTCCACCCGGTCAATGTCGCGCCACAACTGTCCGGGGTGATGGTGGATTCCGGTGGGCTGGCCCATAAAATTCAGTTCATGGTTTCAGAAATCGCGCGATCATTTTTTCCAATGCCGCAATCCAATCCGGATGTTCGTTCATGCAGGGAATCCGCGTGAACTCCTTCCCGCTCGCCGCCATGAAATCCTCGCAGCCGCGCATGCCGATCTCCTCAATCGTCTCCAAGCAGTCCGAAACAAACGCCGGGCAGATCACGAGCATTCGCTTCTTGCCCACCTGCGCGAGGCGCACGAGTTCGTAATCGGTGTAGGGCTTCAGCCACGGGTCTTTGCCGAGCCGCGACTGGAACGAGATGGAATACTTTTCCGGCGGCACGCCGGCCAGCTTCACGAACGCCGCCGTCGTGGCGAAGCACTGCGCGCGATAACACGTCGCGTGCGCCGGGCTGGCGATCTCGCAGCAGTTCTCCACCTTGAGGCAATGGCAGCCCGTCGTATCGGACTTGCGGAGATGCCGCTCCGGGATGCCGTGGTAGCTGAACAGCAGATGATCGTAATCCTGCTTCAGGAAATCCGCCGCGCTCGCCACCAGCGCCGCGATGTAATCCGGCTGGTTGTAATACGGCGGCTGCACCGTGAGCTTCATCTGCGGTGCGAACTTGGCCGCGACTTCCTGCACGCGCACCACGGCGGTCTCAAAGCTCGACATCGCGTAATGCGGAAACAATGGAATCAACAAAACCTCGGTGACGCCTTTCGCCGTGAGCGCCTTCACGCCGCTCTCGATGGACGGACTTTGATAACGCATCGCCAGTTCCACCGGCACGCTCACGCGCTGTTGCAGCGCCGCCCGGACGTGCTTGCTCGTCACGACCAGCGGCGAGCCGTCCTTCGTCCAGATTTGGTCGTAGGCGTGGCCGGATTCCTTGGGGCGGCTGATGAGAATCGTCCCCACGATGAATCGCCGCAGCGGCCACGCCACGTCCAGCACGCGGCCGTCCATCAGAAATTCATTCAGGTAACGCCGCACGTCCGGAACAGACGGGGAATCGGGCGAACCGAGATTGACCAACAAAACACCTTTGCTCATGCGATTAAATCAGCTTTCAGTTTGACTGCGCCGATAGGGTATCGGGGCCGCCAACTCCTTTTCAACCCGTTCCGCCACGTGGCAACCTGACACAATCGAGTCGCTCAACGAAACGCCGTCGCGATAATGCCCCGCGAGGAACAACCCCGGCGCGCGCTCCTCGGCCAGCCCCATCAGCTCGCGGTATTTGCCGTAGCCGACGTTGTATTGCGGAATCGCCTTCGGCCACAGCACCGTGTGCGCGAACACCGGCTTGTCCTTCACGCCGAGCAGCACGCGCAAATCCTCCTGCACCAGCGCGGACAGTTCCGCCGGCGACTTCGACGCCAGTTCCGGTTGCCGCTCGCCGCCGACGTAGCTGGTGAGCGTGATGTGGCCGGCGGGCGCGCGGTTGGGAAACAGTGCCGAGGAAAAAATCGTGCCGAGAATGTTGAAGCCTTCGATGCCGGGAATCAGCATCCCGAAGCCACTGCACGGATGCGTCACATCCTCGCGCCGGAAACCCAGCACCACACTCGCGACCGGCGGGTAGCGGACTTCCGCCAGCGCCGACAAATCCACCGGCTGATAGGACTCGATCTTCAGTTCCGCCAGCCGATACGCCGTTCCGCAGTAAACCACCGCGCTGTGCTCGGTGTGGCTCGCTGCGCCCTGCCCTTTCCAATCCACGCGCCAGCCTTCCGTCGTTTCGGTGAGCTTGGTGACGGTGGTGTTGAGGCGGACGGCGTCGCCGAGTTGCCGCGCCAGTTCGTCCGGCAGAACCTGCAAACCCTCGTCGAAGGAAAACTTTGGCGCGCGATCCTTCGCCACCTCGCCGGACTTTCGCCGCGCCCACGCGCCGAAAATCTGGCCCTTGATCATCGAGCCGTAGTCATCCTCCAGCGCCTTGAGCTTGGGGAAGGCGTGGGTCAGCGAAAGTTTTTTGGGATTGCCCGCGTAGATGCCGGCGACCAGCGCATCAATCGCGTTGTCCAGAAATTCCTGGTTGAACCGGCGCACCACGAATTCCCCGATGCTCTCCTCCACGCCGTCGCGGCGCGGCTTGACGAACGGTTCGCGCAGCACGGCGAGCTTGGCCTTGGCGGTGAACAGCGGCGTCGTGAAAAATCCGAGCGGCGAACCGGGCATCGCGATGGGCCGCTTGTAGCGGACGACATAGCGCGCCTCGGCCTTCGGGTCGGGGTCGAGCCGGCGCGCTTGCAGGCCGGCGTCGCGGACGAGCTGGCCGATTTTGGGCGAGGTTTCGAGCAGCGTGTTCGGCCCGAACTCGGCGAGAAAACCCTCCATGCGCTGCGATTGAATCACACCGCCGACGCGCCCGCTCGCCTCATAGACCGTGACCGGCACGCCCGCACGCTTCAGGTAAAACGCGGCGGTCAATCCCGTGATTCCCGCACCGATGACTGCGACGGTTTTCATGCGTTCACTTTTTTGCGTCCGGCGGCGGACAGAATCCTTTTGCCGGATCGAAAAGGTCGGAGGTGTTGACCCAAACCACCGAAGGGTCTTGGGAGAGCCGGGCAATTTTAGCCTCGATGTCGGCCCACTCCGCCTCGGTGCGAAAGAAGGCGTGTCCCCAGAATGTGAAAACTCCTCCCTTGGCTTTTACCCGGTCGAATTCCTGCCAGAAGTTCGCCGCGTTGAAACCCACGGTCGTCCGCATGGCCATCGGGTCGGTGACGGGACAAAAGTCCGGAGTGTTCTCACAAGTCCGCGCCCACAGATAACCGGCGGCCCGGACCGCCTCCTTGGCAGCATCGTTGTAGGGACAGCCCGGATACACGAACCCTTTGACCGGCCGACCCAGCCAAGATTCCAGCAACCTCTTGGACTCGACTACTTCCCGCTGCATTTCCTCGGCTGACAGTTTGGGCAATCCCTTATGTTTGAGCCCGTGGCTGGCAACTTCAAATTCGGAGTAAATTTTTTTGATGTCATCAATCGAAACTTTGCCGAACATTGTCCCTTTGACCGGCCAGGCGTTCGTCCGGCGTTTTTCAGTCAAGTTTCCCGCATCAACGGCAAACGTGGCTTTGGCCTTATATTTCTTCAGGATTTCTATCAGCCGCAAATCATTCAGGATGGCATCATCCCAGATCTGCGAAACGTAAACCTTGTTTGTGACTTCGGCGGGCTTGATGTTTTCAACCTGTCCCTGCGCAGCGACTGCATGGCACAAGAAAACAGACAGGCAAATCATCCCCGTGATGCCAGCCCCGAAGATTGCGACGGTTTGTTGCTTCATGGAATTTCCAAATGCCGGAACTCACCGGGCTTGATGGCTGAAACTGACGCTTGAATCATTTCCGCCGCCGATTCGATGCGGCGGAGTTTGTTGGTTGAAAGCTCCAGGATGGCGATGCGCCGCCCGGCAAGATTCTGCTGGTAGCGCAAGTTTTGGTCAGACGTGATGAACAGGTCGAACTCCTTTTCAGCCAATTGAAGCAGGCTGCCATTTTTGATTCCTCCCCAGCCGCATTGCTGGGCGGTGCGGCATTCATGTCCGGCGAGCGACCGGTGCATCGGCCACGGCACGCACTCGTCGAGCAGGATTTTCATGCCGCCGCCGGCTCAAGCAAGGCCGATTCGGAACGCTCCAAGATTGTGCAGGCCATCCGACGCGTCACGGATGGGAAGCACTCCAGAAATTCATCCAGCGAATAATTGTCTTCGAGGTAATCGAACAGCGTCTTGACCGGGACGCGCGTGCCCTTGAACACCGGCGTGCCGCCGAGAATTTCCGGGTCAACCGTGATGAGGTCGTTCGCCTTCATGTTGTTTTTATACCGCCAATCCGGGCGTTTGGCAATTGCGGCAAATGCCAGCGCCGATGATTGCGACAGATTTCATCACCAGATGATCCAGAGATACCAATTATCTCCTAGAGATCGATATGCCTCTTTCCACCTGGTTCCGTCTTTCGGAATGGGAACTCTTTTCGGAAAATCATCGAGGCTAGAAAGAATATTGTTTGGATGTTCTTCAGTCCAAGTCACAGCTATGCGCCAACCTCTATTTAATCCACCCCAGCCGGCAATGTAAAAACGTTGTTGACCATTGCCAGTTTGAACCGCCTTGATTGTTCCGGTCTGTTTGAGCAATGCCTGATACTTCGCATACCGCTCAACCGAGATATTTACAGCTTCCGGCTGAACTATCACAAAAATGTTTGTAAGTGGCGAAATGTTGTGTTCAGTAATCACTCCAATTTGACTGTCAGCCTTCAACATTTTCTTCAATTCATCAAACGGAGCGCGGTTTTCGCTGAACTGATGAACAAGGCGTGCGTCAGTCGGCCTTCTTGAACTCGCAACGAAAAGCAGAAAAGCAACAACTATGAAAGCGATGCAAGCAGCCAATCCAAAGCAAGCGGCTTTTATGAGCGATTTTATCGTAACCGTCATATTGTTTTGGAATGCCGCCGCTCGTTCGGCGCTCCGAGCGTGTTGTCGAAGCACATCACGATGTTGCGGATGAAGAGGCGGCCGGCGTCGGTGATTTCCATGCCGGTCGGAGAAAGCTTCACCAGGCCGTCGGCGGCGAAAGGCGCGAGGGACGCGAGTTCGCCAGCGAAGTGTTGCTGGAAGTTGATGCCGAGCTTCGCGCTCATCGCGGCGTAGTCGAGCGAGAGGTCGCACATGGCGCGCATGATGGTTTCGCGGCGGATCTTGTCCTCGGCGCTCACGATGTAGGCCTTGTGCAGCGGCACTTTGCCGGCGTCCACGGCTTCCTGCCACTTCGGCAGTTCCTTTTCGTTCTGCCAATAGACATCGGGCGTCTGCGAGACGGCACTCATGCCAAAGGCGTAAATGTCCGACCCGGCGCGCGTGCTGTAGCCCTGGAAATTGCGCTGCAAATTTTTGTTCCGCTGCGCGATGGTCAGCTCATCCGTCGGCTTCGCGAAATGATCCATGCCGATATAGACGTATTGGTTGTCCGCCGTGAGCCGTTCGATGACAAGCTTCAGGACTTCGAGCTTGGATTCCGGCGTGGGCAGGACTTTGGCCTCCAGAATTTTTTGCGACGGCTTGATCCACGGCACATGCGCGTAGCTGAACACCGCGAGCCGGTCGGGCTTCATCTCCAGCACGGTGTCGAGCGTTTCATTGAACGACTCCGGCGTCTGAAACGGCAGACCGTAGATCAAGTCGAGGTTGATCGAGCCGTAGCCGAGTTCGCGCATCCAATCAATGGCCTGCTGCGTCATCTCGCGCGGCTGGATGCGGTGAATCGCCTCCTGCACCTTCGGGTTGAAATCCTGCACGCCCATCGAAGCGCGGTTGAAGCCGACCTCGCGCAGTGCGACGAGATGTTCGCGCGTGAGCCGGCGCGGGTCAACCTCCACGCTCGCCTCGATGTCGGGCGCGAAGGTGAAGTGCTTGTGGATGATTTCGCCGAGGCGGCGGATTTCGTCGGGCCGCAGGAACGTGGGCGAGCCGCCGCCGAAGTGGAGTTGCACGGCCTTGCGGTCTTGGTGCAGGCGCGGGGCCATCTTTGCCACTTCCCGGCCGAGCGCCTCGATGTAGCCCATGCCCTTGTCGTGGTTGAGCGTGATAACGGTGGTGCAGCCGCAGAACCAGCAGAGCGTCTCGCAGAATGGGATGTGGAAATAGACGGAGAGGTCGCGCGGCGTGCGGTTGTTGTCCTCGATTTTTGCGGAGAGCTGCTCCCACGTCACCGCGTCGGTGAACTTGGTCGCGGGCGGATAGCTGGTGTAACGCGGCCCGGCCACGTTGTATTTCTTCACCAGATCAAGGTCAACTTGCAGCGTCTTCATTTGAAATTTTTCACTGTGTCCACCAACGCCTGAATATTCTCCAGCTTCGCCCCCGGCGTCAAACCGTGGCCGAGGTTGAAGATGTGCCCCGCCCTGCCCCGCATCGTTTCGAGAACAGCGCGCGTTTCGCGGGCCACAACTTCCGGAGTGGCTTCGGCGATGAGCGTGGGTGAAAGATTTCCCTGCATCGCGATGTGCGACGGGATGATTTTCCGCGCCTCGGCCAAGTCGGTCTGCCAGTCAATGCCGATGACGTTCGCGCCGCTGGCAATGAGGTCGGGCCAGTTGCCGTGCGTGCCGAGCGAGAACTGGATGATCGGAACTGCGGAGTGCGGAGTGCGGAGTGCGGATATAATATCGCGCGTCCACCGACCGCTGGCTTCCTGAAATTCCCCGGCAGCGAGATGGCCGCCGTGGCTGTCGAAAATCTGGAGCGCGTCGATGCCCGTCATAATCTGCATCTGCAAATACGCGGTGACGGCGGCGGTGAGCTTCTCGGCGAGCGCGCAGTAGGTCTTCGGGTCTTCGCGGAAGAGCTGCAGCGCGCGGCCGTATTTGGGAACGCTCGCGCCCTCCATCATGAACGTCGCCAGCGTCCACGGCGAGCCTGTGAAGCCGAGCAGCGCGGTCTCGTCGCCGAGTTCCTTGCGCAGCATTCGCAGCGCCTGGTCCACGTAGCTCAACCGCTCGACGACACGCTCGACGGAAAGCTTTTCGATGTCCGCCTTGCTCGTCACGGCGAAGTCCATCTGCACGCCGCCGGTTTCTTTGAAATGATATTTCTGCCCCAGCGCCTCGGGGATGACGAGGATGTCGCTGAACAAAATCGCCGCGTCAAAACCGAACCGGCGCACCGGCTGGAGCGTGACCTCGACGGCGAGCTCGGGATTCTGGCAAAGCTGGACGAAGGTGTAGGTCTCCTTGAGCTTGCGGTATTCGGGCAGCGCGCGGCCGGCCTGGCGCATGAGCCACATGGGCGGACGGTCCACCGGCTGGCAGTTCGCGGCGCGAACGAAGCGCTGGCGGGCGGTCAAATTGGCGTTGGTGGTCATTCATTGCCGCGCGGCGGAAGGCGGAAAACTCTTCGCGCCAGGGCGTCGCAGGCCCGCTTCATGTAGCACAACCGGGAGGATTTGAACAGACATTATCCCGCGCAACAATGGCATCGGAGCCTATTTCTGCCGCATTCTGAGCAGCACCGGCGCCGGATCAGGATACGAGGTCTCGACGTGATCCTGGCCGTGACATTTGAGCGTGCAGTTGCCGCTGTAAGGGCCGTGGTCGCCGGCGGTGTAGCGCAACTGCCCGTTGGCGGCGGGAGTGACATAATCCAGATTGAAATTGATCAGTCCGGGATTGTTCACCACG
>JAPLTZ010000208.1 GCA_026397895.1 Verrucomicrobiota bacterium
GGGCGACGACACGATTCTCAAGCCCGCGTTCAACTGGCTGCTCAAGTCGCCGGAAGCGGCGAAGTTCAGCGCGGAGGTCGGCTACGTCACGGGCGGTTTCACGTGGGAGGCGGACTACAACCTCGTCGCGCCGGAAAAGGGCGACTTTGTGGACGTGCTCGGCTGGATCACGATGAACAACAACAGCGGGACGACGTTCCGCGACGCGAAGATCAAGCTCATGGCTGGCGACGTGAACAAGATTCAAGAAATCCATGTTACTGCACTTGCAGGAAAGCGAATGCGAGCGATGGCCGCACCAGCGATGGAAATGGACGCCGCCGTTTCCGAAAAATCCTTCGACGAATTTCATCTCTACTCGGTGGCGCGGCCCACGACGTTGCGCGATCGCGAGCAGAAGCAGGTGGAGTTCGTCCGTGCCGAGCGCGTGAAAGCGCCGGTCATCTACGTCTATGACGGTGCGTGGGGCATGGGCTACGGCTTTTACGGCGGGTTGAATCAAGACCGTGGCTACGGCACGCAATGCAACAAGAAGGTCGCCGTCGTGCGCGAGTTCGTGAACGCAGAGACGAACCGGCTCGGCATCGCGCTGCCGGCGGGCAAGCTGCGGTTCTATCGCAGCAACGACGACCGGCAACTGGAGCTCACCGGCGAAGACCGCATTGACCACACGCCGCGCAACGAGACGGTGCGCGTGACGACGGGCAACGCCTTCGACCTCGTCGGCGAGCGCAAGCAGACGGATTTCAAGACCGACCGCGCGGACAAGTGGCTGGACGAGACGTTCGAGATCAAGCTGCGCAACCGCAAGAAGGAGCCGGTGACGTTCCGCGTGGTGGAGCATCTTTACCGTTGGAATAACTGGGAAATCGCCAAGACCACCGACCAGTTCACGAAGAAGGATTCGCAGACGATGGAGTTGAACGTGCCGGTGAAGCCGGACGAGGAAAAGACCGTGACCTACACGGTGCATTATTCGTGGTAGTTGGAGTTCACGCTTTAGCGTGTTCGGGGAACAGCCTGAAGGCTGGACTCCAACTTATTTGTCGGTCATCACCTCGGCGTAAGTCCAAGATTCGTCGGGCGGATTTTTGATGAGCTTCTCGGAAAATTCCAGATAGCGCGCGCTCAAGAAATCGTCAGGCTTTTGCCGCAGGCTTTCGCGGAACAGGTCGGCGGCTTTGGCGAAATTGTGGTCACGGTATTGCCGCACGCCTTCCTCGTAGCGCGCGAGCCAGAGCGGGAGGGAAACGGTTTGCCCCGCGCCTTCGCCCGCGACGGTGTAAACATCCACCGGCTGGGTCTTGCCCTTCACCTGCACGCTGGCCACTGTCCGCAAAAGATAGGTGTCACCCACCAGCTTTGCGACGCTCTCCCCCAGCAATAGATCAAGATGATATTTTTTGGTCAACCCTTCGAGGCGCGAGGCGAGGTTGACGGCGTCGCCGATCACGGTGAGTTCCATCTTCTCGGTGGAGCCGAGGTTGCCGACAATGACCTCGCCGTGATTGACGCCGATGCCGATGTGGAGATCGAGCATCCCGCGCTTTTTCCAATCCTCGTTGAGCCGTGCGAGGCTCTGACGCATCGCCAGCGCGGTGGCGACGGCGCGCTTGGCGTCCGCCGCAGGACTTTCGCTGACGATGTTGCCCCACACGGCCATGACGGCGTCGCCGATGAACTTGTCGAGCGAGCCGTGATGCGCGAAGACAAGCCGCACCATCTCCTCGAAATATTCGTTGAGCTGCTTCACGAGCGCGGCGGAATCGGCGCTCTCGGTGAGCGTGGTGAACCCGCGCACGTCGGAGAAGAGGATGGTGACGGGCTTGCGGACGCCGGTGAGCGAGTTGAAAAACGTCTGCGGGTTGTCGAGCAGTTCCTTGACAACGTTTTTAGAGACGTAGCGTTCCAGTGTTTTCCGCACGCGCGCCTTGTCGAGCCGTTCCAGCAGGAAGTCGAACGACAGCACCACCGCGCTGCCAATGAACAGCACGGTCAGCGGCGCCGCCACCGGCAGAATCAACAGCGGCGCGGCGGTGGGGATGAAAATTCCGGCGTGCTCGAACAGGTATTTCGCGAGAAACCACCAGCCCGCGCCCAGCGCGAAGACGACGAGCAGCCGCTTGACCGGCTCGCGGAAAAGGAAACACAGCGCCGCCGCGAGCAATCCGGCGATGGCGATGACCAGCAGCGTGGCGCGCACGGAAGTATTGCGCAGAAATTCGCCGTGCAGCGCGGCATTGATGATGTTGAGGTGGATTTCCGGGCCGGGCATCTCGCCGAGCGGCGTGGAGTGTTTGTCCTGCATCACGGTCGCGGTCGGGCCGATGAGCACGAGCTTGTCCTTGAAGAACGCGCCGTTGCCGTAGTTGTGCTCCCACGTCTTCGGCAGCAGCACGTCGCCGATGAGGATGGGTTTGTAAGTGCCGCCGGGTGCGGTGTAGCGGAAGCGCCGGGGTTCCGTGCCCGGCGGAATCAGATCCGCGCAACCAAATTTGCGGAGCGCGCGGGCGGCGAGTGATTCCACTTTGACTTCCGGCGGCAGAACATTTTGAAGCTCGTCGCCCGTGTGGCGGAAATGCGCGCGGCGTAGGATGTCGTCCTCGTCCGGCCAGATGGTTACGAAACCGAGCCGGTCGTCCTCGACGATGGCGCGTCCTTCCGGCGGCGCGATGACCGTTTCGCTCGGCAGTGTGAGGCTGACGAATTTCTTCTGGTCGGTCTCGGTCTGGTCGAGCGCGTAGCCGATGACGACGCGGTCGCGGTATTTGTCGAGCGCGCGGGCGAGGGCGTCGTCGCCGTTCTTGGGCGCGGCGAAGACGAGGTCAATGACGATGGCCTTTGCCCCGGCGTCGGCAAGTTTGGCGATAAGCGCGGCCCAGACATCGCGCGACCACGGATACGGCTCGGAGATGGCGCGCAGTTCGGGCGTGCGTTGCATTTCCTGCTCGCTGAAATAGCTGGCGTAGGAGGCGCGGTCCACGCCGATGAGCACGAGGCGCGGGTCGTAGGCGGTTTTGCGCCCAAGCCGCGCGAGCAAGTCCTGCGAATAAAACTCCGCGTCCACCAGCGGCTTGAAGTCCACGCTGAACAGCCAGAGCGCCGCGCCGGTGCAGAGCGCGCAGATGCCGAGGACGATCCAGAAATGGCGGGAGAGGCGGTTCATGCGGGAGGCGGTTCAATAATGCGGCAAATGGCGGATTGCATCGAGGCCAATCGTGGCATAGCTTCGTTGACAGTTCAATTCAGTTTGCCTAAACACATTCCGGTCCGTTTGGAGTCCATTTATGAAAACGAAATTTTTCGCGTCTGTTTTGATCGCCGGCTTCGCCGCCAGCCTCAATGCCGCCGAGCCGCTCACGCGCGGCACGTTCACCGATGTCGTCAAAGATGTGAGCGTCGTGGCCGCGACCACCAAGGCCGCGACTCCCGCCGCAGTGAACGCGGTCGTGACCGCGCCCGACCTCGTCCGCACCGGGCCGGCGTCGCGGGCCGAGCTCACCGCGCCGGACCACACCATCACCCGCGTCGGGGCGAACACGGTGTTCTCGTTTGCGCCGGACGGGCGCACGGTGAATCTGGAGCAGGGCAGCGTGTTGTTCCATTCGCCCAAGGGCAAGGGCGGTGGCACGATCAAGTCCGGCGGCGCGTCGGCGGCGGTGCTGGGTTCGACGCTGATGGGCGTGGCTTCGGCGGACGGGAGTTTCAAAACCATTTTTCTCGAAGGCAAGGAGTGCAAGGTGACGTTGAAGAACGGCAAGTCGGTCACGCTGCACGCCGGGCAGATGGTCGTGGTGCTGCCGGGCGGCGAGGACTTCGGGCCGGTGCTGGACATTGATCTCGCCAAGCTGGTGGAAACCTCGCTGCTCGTAATCGGCTTCGATCATCCGCTGGATTCCTTGCCGCTCATTGAGCTGGCGATTCAAGAGCAGCAGCGGGGCGGCGGCGCGGGCAACCAACCGCCCGGCGGTGGGATGGATAACAACACCTTTTCCACGCTGACCGTGCCGAACTCGCCGCCGCGCGGGCAGGGCCAGACGCCGCCGCCGATCGGAGATTTTCCGCCTCCCCAGTTGCCCACCTTCCCCGGAAACCAGCCCCCGTCAAC
>JAPLTZ010000122.1 GCA_026397895.1 Verrucomicrobiota bacterium
ACCAGGTGCATGTCTATTGCCTCGACTGCCACAACCCGCATTCGATGAAGACGCTGTTGCCCGGCAACTGGCTGTGCCTGCGCTGCCACAACGGCTCGCTCACCAACGCGCCGACGATCAATCCCGTCGAGCACTCGCACCACAAGGTTTTCGGTTTCAGCGACGACGGCAAGCCGGTGGACGTGGACCTCACGAAATACATTCCGTCCCAGATCAAGGAGACCGGCGGCGAATGCGTGGGCTGCCACATGCCGCAGACGCTCTACATGCAACGCCACTGGCGCCACGACCACGGCTTCACCATTCCCGATCCGCTGCTCACGAAGAAATTTGGCATCCCCAACGCCAGCGACAAATGCCACAAAGACAAGACCACCGACTGGTCGCTCGAAGCCGTGGAGAAATGGTATGGCAAACGCATGGAACGCCCGACCCGCGCACGCACCGAGACCATCGCGCTCGCCCGCGCTGGCGATCCCGCCGCGCGCGAGCCGCTGCTCGCGATGTTGAGCGGCCCCGAGAATCCGTATTGGCAGGCCGTCGCCGTCGGTTTGCTGGGGCAATGGGTCGGCAATCCCGCCGTGGACGCCGCGCTCGTGAAATGTCTCGCGCATACCGACCCGCTTGTGCGCGGCAATGCCGTGCGCTCGCTCGAACCGCTGATCGAGCAGCCCGGCGGCAGCGTCGCCGCCGAATTCACCAAGCTGCTCGCCGACCCGTCACGCAATGTCCGCATCAACGCCGCGTGGGCGTTGCGCGCGAGTCTGGACACCAATTCGCCGGCGGGCCGCGAGCTGCGGCATTACATGGCCATCAACGCCGACCAGCCGACCGGCCAGATGCAGCAGGGCGTTTTCCATTTTGCGCGCGGCGAGATGAGCGAGGCGCTCGCGCATTTCCAAAAAGCGGTGAACTGGGACACCAACTCCGTGCCGTTCCGCCACGAACTCGCCATCGCCTTGAGCGCTGCGGGGCGCAACCCGGAGGCGATTGAGCAGTTGGAGATCGCCTGCCGCCTAGCGCCGCACGAGGCGGAGTATCGCTACAAACTCGGCCTCGCGTGGAATGAGGCCGGCGAGGCCGCGAAGTCCATCGCCGCGCTTGAGGAAGCCGTGCGGCTCGACCCGCGCCACGTCCGTGCGTGGTATAATCTCGGCCTCGCGCGCAACGCGGCGGGGCAGGGCGAGGCCGCCGTGGAGGCGCTCATCCGCGCCGAGAGCGTCGCGCCCGAAGACCCGCGGATTCCATACGCGCGCGCCACCATCTTGCTGCGCGCCGGACGATTGGAGGAAGCCCGCGCCGCCGCCCAGCGCGCGGTGGAGATCAATCCCGCCAACGCCGATGCCCTGCGCCTGCTCCAGCAGCTTTCTTCACGGCCGTGACGGGCGGATTTGATTTCACGGGATTGACAGAGGAGTGGATGCAAGTAGCATGTCCCGGATTTCGTCAGCGCGTTCGTCTATCGGCTAGGACGTGGCCCTCTCAAGGCTGAAGGACGGGTTCGATTCCCGTACGCGCTACCAAATGCTCACATCAAGGATTTGTCCGAAATCAGACAAACAAGCGAGTGGCTTGCTTTCGTTTTTCGCAGGATTGCCAGTTTGACCGACAGGTCTGCTAGAGCCCGTTTCTTGGCTTGGAGGCTTGATGGCCTCATCCCCCAATCATGTGATGGCAACAACAGCGCCGCTGCGGCAGACTTGGAACGTCTGATGAAAGAATGGGACCGGAAAACAGCGTTCCCAGTTTCATTTTTTCAACGGTGGCGGCGGCGGCAATCAACAAAGACGGCATGAAAAGCATGACGAAATCAAAAATGAGTCGGGACGTTTGCGCCTTCGGGCTTTCCGTGTGCATCGCGGCGTCGGCGGGAATGACGGCAGTCGCCCGAACCTGTGAATCCTTCGACCCCGGCTGGCGTTTCAACCGCTTCGGCCCGATGCCCGACGGCAGCACGAACACCGAACCGGTCGGCCTGGAGAATCCCGCGCTCGACGACTCCGCCTGGCGCATGGTCAACACACCGCACGATTGGGGCATCGAAGGGCCGTTCCGCGCCGAGCTGCCCAACAACACCGGCAAGCTTCCGTGGGCGGGCATCGGCTGGTATCGCAAGCCGCTCACGCTCGGCGCGGCCGACCAGAGCCGGCGCATCTTCCTCGATTTCGATGGCGCGATGGCACACCCAAAAGTTTTCGTGAACGGCCAGCTCGCCGGCGAGTGGGCCTATGGCTACGCTTCGTTCCGCGTCGAGATTACGGACTTGGTGAACTTCGGCGGCGCGAACCTCATCGCCGTGCGCCTCGACAACCCGGCCAATTCCTCGCGCTGGTATCCGGGCGGCGGCATCTACCGCCACGTCCGGCTGGAAAAAACTTCGCCCGTCCATGTCGGCCATTGGGGCGTGTTCGTTCACACGCCGAGCGTGAGCAAGACCGTCGCCGAGGTCGTCGTCGAAACCACCGTGAACAACCAGTCCGCGCAAGCTGCTGACGTGACCGTGCGTCAGGAATTGCTCGCGCCGGAAAGCAAACGCGTCCTCGCCAGTGGCGAGGCGAAGCTCATCGGCGTGGCCGCGAACGCCAGCGGCGAGATCGCGATGAAGTTGAGCGTCAGGCAGCCGCAGTTGTGGGATGTCACCTCGCCGAAGCTGCACACGATGCGGACGATTGTGCTGGCGGGCGGCAAGGAGGTTGACCGCGTGGAGACGCCGTTCGGCATCCGCAAGACCGAGTGGAACGCGAAGCAGGGTTTTCTGCTGAACGACCGCGTGCTGAAATTGCAGGGCGTGTGCAACCACCACGACCTTGGCGCGCTGGGTTCGGCCTTCAACGAGCGCGCGGCGGAGCGGCAGTTGGAAATTTTGCGCGACATGGGCTGCAATGCCATCCGCACCTCGCACAACCCGCCCGCGCCGCAGTTGCTTGATCTCTGTGACCGCCTGGGCTTCGTGGTGATGGCCGAGCTGTTCGACTGCTGGAAGCTTGGCAAGACGCCCGGCGATTACTCGCAGGACTTCGACGCGTGGCACGAGCGCGACGTGGTCAGCTTCGTGCATCGCGACCGCAATCATCCGAGCGTGATCCTCTGGAGTCCCGGCAACGAAGTCCGGGAGCAGGCGAAGAAGGACGACAACCACGACCGCTCCCGCCACCTCACCGCGCTGTTTCACCGCGAAGACCCGACCCGCCCGGTGGCCAACGGCATGAACAATCCCCAGTCGCTCAACAACGGATTTGCCCAGACCGTGGACGTGGCGGGCTACAACTACAAAGCCATCACCGCCAAGAAACTCAATTACCTCGACCACATCCGCCACGCGCCGGAACAGCCGTTCTTCGGCTCGGAGACGGCGTCGGCGGTCAGGTCGCGGGGCGTGTATTTCTTTCCCGTCAGCACGAACAAAGGCGAGGGCTTCTTCCGTTTTCAGGTGAGTTCCTACGACCTCTACGCGCCGCCGTGGGCGAACATTCCCGACCACGATTTCGATTCCGCCGACCGCCTGCCCGCGCTCGGCGGCGAGTTTGTGTGGACGGGTTTTGATTATCTCGGCGAGCCGACGCCCTACAACAAGGACGAGAGCAACCTTCTGAATTTCCAGAATCCCGCCGAGCGCGCCGCGATGGAAGCCGAGATGGCCCGCCTCGGCGGCAACGTCCCCTCGCGCTCGTCCTACTTCGGCATCATTGACCTCGCGGGCTTTCCGAAAGACCGCTACTACCTCTACCAATCCCGCTGGCGGCCCGATTTCCCGATGGCGCACATCCTGCCGCACTGGAACTGGCCGGGTCGCGCGGGCGAGGTCACGCCCGTCCACGTTTACACCAGTGGCGACGAGGCGGAACTCTTCCTCAACGGAAAATCGCTCGGTCGCCAAAAGAAAGGCGAGCGCGAATACCGCCTCCACTGGAACGACGTGAAATACACGCCCGGCGAACTCAAGGTCGTCGCCTACAAGAACGGCAGGCCGTGGGCCGAAGCCGTCCGCCGCACCGCTGGCGCTGCCGTCGAGCTCAAGCTTGAAGCCGACCGCAAGTCAATCCGCGCCGACGGCAGCGACTTGAGCTTCATCACCGTGAAAGTGGTGGATGCGCGCGGCGATGTCGTGCCGGACGCGAGCCAGCTCGTGAAATTTTCCGTCACCGGCCCGGGCGAAATCGCCGGCGTGGACAACGGCGACGCCGCCAGCCTGCTTTCGCTCCAAGGCCGCGAGATGAAGGCTTTCAGCGGCCAGTGTCTTGTCATCGTGCGTTCCCGCGCCGGGCAGGGCGGCCGGATCGGATTGACCGCGACTGCCGAGGGGTTGCCCGTCGCCACGACGCAGATCCAGTCGTCCGAGTGATGAGGTTGAGATTTTCGTCGGGACTGGGGATTGAATTTGTTTTCGATCAGGCTCAGAAAACCGCGCCTTGACTTTGTCTATCGAACTGATAGACAAAAGGCATGGCGGATAAACATTATCGCAGTTTGGTCAAAGCAATTTCCTGGCGGGTGACCGGCACCATCGACACGATGGTGATTTCCTTCCTCATCACCAAGGAATGGAAGTTCGCGCTGTCCATCGGCTTCGTGGAGCTGTTCACCAAGATCGGGCTTTATTACGCCCACGAACGGTTGTGGAATAAAATCAAATTGGGCCGGGAAGAATCGAAGAGTTACGAAATCTGAAGCCGTTTGTTGCCGCTGTGGGCGGAAACTGATTATGCGACTTTCCAAACGAGGCGAATACGCCCTGCGGGCGCTGATCAATCTCGGCGTCGCCCGCGAACTCGGCCGCCCCATGCTCCAGATCGGCGAGCTCGCCCGGCTCGACAACCTCCCGGTGAAATTTCTGGAGTCCATTCTCGTCGAGTTGAAGACACTCGGCTACCTCGACAGCAAACGCGGCCAGGCCGGCGGCTACTTCATCCGGCAGCCGATGAACACCATCAAGATTGGCACCGTCGTCCGCGAGCTCGAAGGCCCGCTCGCGCCCATCGCCTGCGTCAGCGTCACCTGCTACCAGCGCTGCTCCTGCCCGGACGAGGCCCACTGCGGCCTCCGCATGCTCATGCTCGACGTCCGCAACGCCATCGCCGACATTCTCGACAAACACACGCTGGCCGAAGTCGTGTCCGTCACCCTGCGGAAATACCGGCGCGACAAAGTCACGCATCCGTTCGCGAAGAAACCGCAATCAAAGGTGAAAAAATGAACTGCTGCCGCCAACGACTCCTGTGCTTCACGCTCGCGCTGCTGGCGTTCGCGGGCGTCGGCGGCGCGGCGTTCGCGGCGGAAAAAACCATCCTCCGCGTCGGCCATTTCCCGAACATCACGCACGCGCAGGCGGTCATCGCGCACGGACTTTCGCGGTCGGGCAAGGGCTGGTTCGAGTCGCGCCTTGGCCCGGATGTGCAGCTTCAGTGGTTCGTCTACAACGCCGGGCCGAGCGCGATGGAAGCCATCTTCGCCCGCTCGCTCGACCTCACCTACGTCGGGCCGAACCCGGCGGTGAACGCGCATCTGAAATCCGGCGGCGATGAAATCCGCATCGTCGCCGGCGCGTGCAGCGGCGGCGCGGCGCTCGTCGTGCAGCCGGACGGGCGCATCAAGACCGCCGCCGATTTCAAAGGCAAAAAAGTCGCCACCCCGCAGCTCGGCAACACGCAGGACGTGGCCGCCCGCGCGTGGTTGCAGGCGCAGGGCCACCGCGTCACCCTCACCGGCGGCGACGTGACCGTGCTGCCCACCGCGAACCCCGACCAGCTCGCCCTCTTCACGCGCGGCGCGGTGGATGCGGTCTGGACGGTCGAGCCGTGGGTCAGCCGGCTCGAACTCGAAGCGCGCGGCAAAATCTATCTCGAAGAAAAATCCCTCTGGCCGCAGACCGGCGGCAAATACGTCACCACCCACCTCGTCAGCAGCGTGAAGTTTTTGAAAGGCCAGCCCGCGCTGCTGAAAAAATTCATCGCCGCGCACGTGGAACTCACCGACTGGATCAACGCGCATCCCGCCGAGGCCAAGCAAATTCTCAACGACGAGATCAAGGCCGAGACCACGCGCCCGCTCGCGCCCGCCGTGCTCGACCGCGCGTGGCCGCGCCTGGAATTGACCAGCGACCCCATCCGCGCCTAGCTGTTGCAATCCGCGACGGCGGCGCACAAGATTGGTTTCATCAAGGAGGCGCCGGAGCTTTCGCGCATCTACGATTTGAAATTGTTGAACGAAGTTTTGG
>JAPLTZ010000336.1 GCA_026397895.1 Verrucomicrobiota bacterium
ACACTCTTTCCTCACGTGCTCTTCCGATCTCACCGCATTCAAATGCTACGTTACACCGGCAAACCATGAGAACGCGCGCCTCCATCCATCCCGGTTTGCGCCGGGGAACCGCCCTGCTGGCCGGCATTTTCGCGCTGGCTGGCGTCGCGGTCGCCGAGAACGCCGACAGCCTCATCCACACCAAACACAACCTTTCCATCAGCGGTCCCGGCACCGCCCATTCTGCCACCGAGGCGGATGTCTGCATTTTCTGCCACACGCCGCACAACGCCAACGGCGGCGGGCAGCTCTGGAATCACGAGCTGTCCACCGCCACCTATGTTCCCTACAGCAGCCCCACGCTCAAGGCCACCGTCGGCCAGCCCACGGGTTCATCCAAACTGTGTTTGAGCTGTCACGACGGCACGGTGGCGTTGGGCTTGGTGCACAGCCGCGCCAGCGCCATTCCCGTCACCGGCAGTGTCATCCCCGCTGCGGCCAACATGGGCACGGACTTGTCCGCCGATCATCCCGTCTCGTTCACCTACGATTCGGACCTGGCCACGCAGAAAGGGGATTTGCGCGACCCCGGCACGCTCGCGCCGGAAGTGCCGCTCGACAAGAGCGGCCAGATGCAATGCACTTCCTGCCACGACCCGCACAACAATCAATATGGCTCCTTTCTGGTGCTGGATAACACCGCCTCCGCCCTGTGCCTGGCCTGCCATACGATGCCACCTTGGCCGCTGACTCCGCACGCCACGTCGAGTCAGTTGCTGCCGGCGGCTCTGCGGGATCGGGTGGCAGCCGGGAAACAGTCCGTCAAGACCAAGACTCCCACCACCGTGGCGGCTGCCGGTTGCGCCGGCTGTCATGTGCCGCACGCCGCCGGCACGAAGCAGGAACTGATGCGCTTCGCCACGCCGGAACAAAACTGCTTCTCCTGCCACGGCGGCGACGGCCCCGCGCAGAACGTCGCGGCGGATTTCAAGAAAATCAGCACCCATCCCATCCTGTTGAACTCGCAGACGCACCATCCGCAGGAAGACCCCGTCAACCCGGCGGCGCGCCATGTCACCTGCGCGGACTGCCACAACCCCCACGCCGCCACCGGCTCGCCCGGCAGCCTGTTCCAGGCCGCCGGCGCGTTGAACGGCGTGGCGGGCGTCACTGCCGGCGGCGCGGTCGTGCAATCTGTCAGCCGCGAATATGAACTCTGCTTCCGCTGCCACGCCGACAGCAGCGCCCGCGGCCCGGCGACCATCACCCGCCAGTGGCCGGAGAGCAACAAGCGTCTCCAGTTCAATCCGGCGAACCGGTCGTTCCATCCCCTCGAGGCCGCCGGACGCAATCCCAGCGTCCCCAGCCTGCTGTCGCCGTGGACGGCGGCCAGCCTTATGACCTGTTCGGATTGCCACAACGGCGACCAAGGCAAGGCCAAGTCAGCCAGCCAGACCTCGCGCACGCCGCACGGCTCCGTTTTCGCGCCGATCCTGGAGCAGCAGCAGTTGCTCACCGATTACAACCCCGAAAGCGCGGCCAGCTATGCGCTCTGCTACAAATGCCACAGCCGCGACAGCATCTTGGGCGACCAGAGTTTCCGCGCCCGGAACAGTCTCAATCAGGATCGTGGGCATCGCTTTCACATTGTTGACCAGAAGACCGCCTGCACGACCTGCCACGATCCGC
>JAPLTZ010000350.1 GCA_026397895.1 Verrucomicrobiota bacterium
ATGGCGAGGTTATTGGTTTCGCCGATGTCTTTGGACAAATCGTAGAGCTGCCAGCCGCTTTGGCTCTTGGTCACAAAGTTGCGCCAGTCTTCCAGTTTCCAATTGCCTTTGCGGATGGCCTTCTGCGGGCCGAGCCGCCAGCAGAGAACGTCGTGCGGGCTGCCCGTTTTCTCTCCGGCAAGGAACGGCAGGAGATCAACGCCGTCAAGGTTGGCCGGTGCGGGAATGCCCGCCGCTTTGACGGCGGTGGCGGCGATGTCCAGGGAAATCACGGGCTGGTCGTAGGTTTTGCCGGCGGGAATTTTGCCCGGCCACGAGACAAAGAACGGCACGCGGATGCCGCCTTCAAGGATTTGGCCTTTGTTGCCTTGCAGCGGAGCGTTGTTGCCGGTGTTGTAGGAGAGGAAAGGTTTTTTGCCCGCGCCGCCGTTGTCGCTGAAGAAGAACACCAGCGTGTCCTTATCGCGTCCGGTTTCCCGCAGATGCGCCATGATGCGGCCCACACTGTCGTCCAGACCGATGAGCAGCGAGAGGTAGCCGCGCCGGTCGGGATCGGTGACGGCGGCAGGGACGCGGTCGCCGTATTTCTTGAGAATTTCCAGCGGGGTGTGGACGGCATTGTAGGCGAGGTAAAGAAACCACGGTTTGGCCGCGCGCCGATTCATGAAGGCGAGCGCCTCATCGGTGAACAGATCGGTGGTGTAGCCGTTGATTTTCTGAAGTTCGCGCCCGCGATAAATCATGTTCCGGGAATAGGCGGCCTCGAATTGCGGCTCGGCCTCCGCCCGGAGCAGGTAGTTGTGCTGCGCGACGAGAAAGCCGAAGTAGTCGTCGAAGCCGCGAGCTTGCGGGACATGCGCCGGGCTGAATCCCTGATGCCATTTGCCGACCAGTCCCGTGGCGTAACCGGCGGTGCGAAGATGGTCGGCAATCGTGCGCTGGTCGGGCGGCAGACCGAGCTTGTTCTCATCGCCGACGCGGGGATTGTTCTCAAAACCAAAATGCGTCTGATACCGGCCGGTGATGAAGCCGGCGCGCGACGGCCCACAGATGGGCGCGGAAACATACCCGCTGGTGCAGCGCACGCCGGCCGCCGCGAGCGCGTCAATGTTTGGCGTAGGCACGTCTTTGCCGCCCTGCACCTCGATATCGCCGTAGCCGAGGTCGTCCGCGAGGATGACGAGGATGTTGGGCTTGGTTTCGGTGGCGCGGGCGAGTCCCATTGTCGCAAGCAGTGCTGCGCTGATAGCAAAACACAAATAGGTTTTCATAGTCATATTGGGTATATTGGCCGAAATATTGTCGTGAGCAAATGGACATCAGTGACTTAATTCCTGAATTCTTTCAACCTGCGGTGAAGCCTAAAAATCAGATAAAACGCCTAGTTTTTAGTTCCAAAGCGGCCTCAACCTGTTCGATAGCGGGATTCTTCTGAATGATTTTTTCGACGGTTTCCAGTAGTTCCGCTCGCATCTTTTGAATCGCCTGCTCCATTCGCTCCTCTTTAATCCTTGCCGCTTGATCCACCTTTGCCAGCTCGTTTTTAAGCGAACTCGGTTCTGTCTGTGTGAACTTTTCGTCAAGGTGCTTGGTCTACATCCCGGCGCGGGAAATATAGATAGCTGGATTTGAAATGATTCAGCCATTGAGTCACATCATTGATCGTTTCTGTATTTTTCGCGCCATGCCGGCCATTATTTCCCGGTCGGTGGGGTTCAAGCTCAGGATTTTGGCAACTGTCTCGAAATTGGTCCGCAGCACTCGCATTGATTCTTCAAGCTGTCTGATCCGCTCATCTTTCATCTTGTTGCTCTGCTCAAACTGGGTTAACTCGGCCTTCATCGCGCCAAGGTCATTTTGGACGAATTTTTCGTCCAATTGCTTGGTTTCCA
>JAPLTZ010000142.1 GCA_026397895.1 Verrucomicrobiota bacterium
ACCCCGAACAACTCACCGTCGCCGAGCAGGAAGGCCGGCGACAGGCGTTCGCTTACGAAAAGTTTTTCCGCGACCGCGTCCCCGGCTTTGCCGACGCGAACATCATCGGGCTGTCGCACCAGATTGGCGTGCGCGAAACACGGCGCGTCTTTGGCGAATACCGGCTCACGCGCGAGGATTGCCTCGGCGTGGCGCGGTTTGAAGACCGCGTGCTGCTCTGCGGCGCGCCCATCGAAGATCACCGTGCCGCAGCCGGTGGCGGCGAGGAAACCGAGTGGGCTTACGTCCCCGGCGGCGCGGCCTACGACGTGCCGTATCGCACGCTGATTCCGCGCGGGCGCGACGAAATCTGGGTGGCGGGCCGCTGCTTCAGCGCCACGCACTCGGCGCACGCCTCGTGCCGTTCGATGGGGCAGACGATGGCGATGGGCCAGGCCGTCGGCACTGCCGCCTCGCTTTCGCTGGAGCAGAATTGCGGCGCGCGCGAAGTGCCGGCAGGCGAGCTGCAACAGCGACTTCGTGCCGCTGGCGCGATTTTGGAAATGCCCGCCGCAGTCGCCGCCACGGGCAGCGGTGATTGGCGAAAGAATTTATGAGCTTTGTTCGCACAGTGCTTGGCGACATCCCGGCGGCGCAACTCGGCGTGTGCTACGCGCACGAGCACATCATCATTGATCCGAGCTTCACGACGTTGCAGAACCCGGATTTTATGCTCGACGACGTGGCGGTGGCGGTGGCCGAGCTGGGCGATTTCCGTCGCGCTGGCGGCCGAGCGATGGTGGATTCCATGCCGTGCGACTGCGGTCGCAACGTGACGAAGCTCGCGGCCATCTCGCGCCTCGCGGACGTTCACATCGTCGCGCCGACGGGGTTGCATCTGGCGAAGTATTACGAGCCTTCACATTGGGGTAATTCCTGCTCGGAAACGGAATTGGCTGCGCTGTTCATCGCCGAAATCGAAACGGGCATCGCGGTGGAAGATTACGCGAATCCGGCATCGCGCCGACCCACGTCGCACCGCGCAGGCGTCATCAAGATTGCCACGGGCCAGAAAATTTCTCTGCGCGAAGAACGCCTCTTCGCCGCCGCCGCTGTCGCGCAGCGGAAAACCGGCTGCCCGATTCTCACACACACCGAGCAGGGCGCGCTGGCGCTCGAACAGATTGAGTTGCTCCGGCGGCACGGCGCGGATTTACGGCACGTCTGTCTTTCGCACACGGACCGGAAACCAGACGTGGCGTATCATCGCGAGATTCTGGCGAGCGGCGTGAAGGTGGAATTTGACAGCGCATTCCGCTGGAAGCCGGGTCAGGGCAATCCCACGCTCGACCTTGTTGTCGCCTTGATGGAGGAATTCCCCACGCAGATCATGCTCGGCATGGATGCGGCGCGGCGCGGCTATTGGCGGCATTACGGCGGCGGGCCGGGTCTGGATTTTCTGCTGACGACGTTTGCCGGGAATTTGAAGGAGCGCGGCGTGATGGACGCGGTGCTGGCGGGGATTTTTACCGGCAATCCGGCGGGAACGTTTCAGTTTTGTCCGGGGACGGAAAAGAGTTGAGGCGGAATGGTGGGCTGGCAGGGACTCGAACCCTGGACCAATGCCTTAAAAGGGCACTGCTCTACCAACTGAGCTACCAGCCCACGACTTCCGGCGATTCCGAAGGCCGGAAAAGCTAAACGACCGCGCCCATCCGCGCAATCATTTTCCGGGGAGACGGGGATTGGTTGACGATTCGCCGGGTTCGTCCGCGTGAATGTCGGTCCGGGGTGCTGCTCATGGCGGAAGTTTCGGCAGGGGCGGGGATTGTTTCGGAGATGTTCGTCGCGGTGGTGTTGGTGCTGAAGGCAGCTTCGTCGGCGTCGGTCGGGACAATGTTGGTCACGACATCCTGCGCCGAAACGGTCATCACGGTGAGGGCAATGGTCAGAAGCACAAACTTCATCGTTCGTATGTCGCTGATTCGCGCCGAAGCGTCAAATGGATTCTGACAAGGATGGCTGGTGGCAATGGCCGTCCGGCTGCGTGTTTGCGCTGCTGGCAACTTCCGCGCCCGCGTGTTAGCTTCTCCGCGTGGTGCAGAAAACCGCAGCCATCATTTTCAGCCTCTTGCTCGCCGCTGCGCCGGCGCGGGCGATCATCCTCGCGTCCACCGGCGACCCCGCTTGCAACACCACCGCGCCCGCTGGCACGCTGACCAACAGCGGCTGGCAATACGAGGGCCGGTGGAACGGCTTCCTCGGCACGCTCATCGCGCCGACGTTTTTCCTCGCCGCCCGGCACGTCGGTGGCAGCACCGGGCAGGTCTTTGTGCTTAATGGTTTCAATTATCACACCGTCGCCTACGCGGATTCGCCGGACAGCGATCTGCGCGTGTGGCAGGTGGCGGAAACCTTTCCGGTCTACACGCCGCTGTTCACTGGCACGAACGAAGTCGGGCAACACTGCGTCGTCTTTGGGCGCGGCACGCAGCGCGGCGAGCCCGTCGTCATCAACGGCCAGACCAACGGCTGGAAGTGGGGCGCGAGCGACGGCGTCCAGCGCTGGGGCGAGAACGACATCGCCAGCATCGAGAACGATCCGACCTACGGCGGCTTGTTCCGCTGCACATTCGACCGTAGCGCGCCGACCACGAACGAGTGCCATCTCTCCAGCGGCGATTCCAGCGGCGCGATGTTCATCCAGGACGGCGCGACGTGGAAACTCGCCGGCATCAACCTCGGCGTGGACGGCCCGTTCAGCGCCGACAGTTCCGGCAGCAATGCCTTTCAGGCCGCGATGCTTGACCTGCGCGGTTTTTACGCCAGCGACGGCACGAACTGGATTTTGATTCCCACGAATTCGCCGACAGAAGAGCCGAGTTCCTTCTACTGCACGCGCGTCTCCACGCAACTCGGCTGGCTCAACAGCGTGATTCACTTCCAGCCCGGCCCCGACCTGCGCATCACCGCCATCGTGCGCGCCGGTGATGATCTGCAAGTCAGCCTCGCCACCGCCACGAACCGCCTCTATCGCCTCGACCGGAGCAGCGACCTCGCCTCCGGCGCGTGGACGAGCGTCACCAACAACCTCGTCGGCGACGGCGGCGTCATGACCGTGACCGACACCGGCGCGGGCGATGGTTCGCCGCGCTTCTACCGCGTGCGGCTGAATCCCTGATTGAACTCCGCGCCCGCTTCCGGTTAACCTGCGGCATGACTGAACGCCCCGCGCCCGTATTGGCCAAATGGCCGTTTTTCCTCGGCACCGTCCTGCTGCTGGCAGTCGCCGGCTACATTGTCCAGCAAAGCCCGCGCCCGCTCAACCTCACGCAAGTGCTCCTGCTCGTCAGCGCCGTCGCCGTGGGCGCGCTGCTCGTCGTCGTGCCGTTCGTGCTGGAATATCGCGCCGCGCTCAAGTTCGCCGAGGCCGACGCGCTCGCCGATGCCGTCGCCCAACTCGACAAACTCCAGACGCTCGCCAAGCAAATCGGCGGTGCCACCGCGCAATGGCAGGATGTCCAATCCGCCGCCGGCAAGACCGCCGCGAGCGCGAAGGAAATCACCGACCAGATGGCCGTCGAAGTCGCGAACTTCACCGCCTTCATGAAGCAGGCCAACGACACCGAGAAATCCGCCCTGCGCCTCGAAGTGGACAAGGCCCGCCGCGCCGAGGGCGAGTGGCTGCAAATCATCGTGCGCCTCCTCGACCACGTTTTTGCTTTGCATCAGGCTGCTTCCCGCTCCGGCCAGCCGGAGCTGGTCGAGCAGTTGACGCATTTCCAAAACGCCTGCCGCGAAGTCGCCCGCCGCGTCGGCCTGTTGCCGCTGACCGTCGAGCCGAACGAGCCGTTCGATGGCGAACGCCACAAGCTGCTCGATGCCGAAACCGCCCCCGCCGGCGCGCTCGTCGGCGAGGTGCTGGCCTGCGGCTACACCTACCAGGGTCGGTTGCTGCGCCCGGCGCTGGTGAAATTGCAGGCCGCCGCGCCCGCCGCGCCCGCCGAAACCGCCGCCGAGCCGACGCTGCTCTGATTCGTCGCCGGAGAAAATCCGACCTGTCCCCACAACTGGTGACTGGGTTTGGTGAAAGAAGCTGCTAGTCTTGCGTCGTTCTCAACCGTGTGTGGGTTGAACAACAGCATCGCCTATAAAGCAAGGCCGGACGAAAGTCCGGCCTTCGCCTTTTCCGGTCAGGCCCGTGGCCGGCGGAACCGTTGCGCGGCCAGCGCGACCACCGCGATGCCCACGCACGCCCAGCCGAACACGTCGCCATGCCGGTGGTAGAAAGCCGGGGTGCGGATTTCGCCCGGCGCGGGCAGGGGAATTTCCATCGTGACAAAACCCGCGCCGTAAACGCGGCCGGCTTTGTCATGTAAAACATCCCGGATGCGACCGCGCGAATCAATCCAGCAGGTGACGCCGTTGTTGCAGGAGCGCAGGAGCGGCAGGCCGTTCTCCACGGCGCGGAAGACGCCGGCGGCGGCGTGCTGCCATTGCTCGGCGCTCTCGCCGAACCAGCCGTCGTTGGTGAGGTTGAGGAGAAAATCGGTGTCGTCAGCGGCGTCGCGGGCGAGGTGCGGGAAGACGTCCTCGAAGCAGATGAGCGGGGAGGTTTTCGCCGAAAGGTTTTCCAGCGCGAACGTCGCGGGCTGCGTGCCCGCCGCGAAGCCGCCGGTGATGGGCGTGAACCATTTCACGAACGGCAGCCAGCGCACGAGCGGGATGTATTCGCCGAAGATGACGAGGTTGCGCTTGTGGTAGCGCGCGACGAATTCGCCGGCGGGGCTGAAGAGGAACGCGGCGTTGAAGACGTCGTATTTCGCGGCGGTCAGGTTGGCCTGCACGTCGTCCGCGCCGAAGATCATCCAGACTCGGTGACGCGCGATGAGGTTGGTGATGGCGGCGTAGTTGGCTTCGTTGAATTCCGGCAGCGCGGCTTCGGGCCAGACGAGGAGGTCGGTTTCGCTGGCGAGGGCGCGTTCGGAGAGTTCGAGCAACTGCCGGAAGCGGTTGGTGTTTTCGCTCGTGTCCCAGATCATCGTCTGCGGGATGCTGGGTTGCACGACCGTGACGCGCAGCCAGCGGTCAGGCGGATTGGGTTCGCGCAGCCGGGCGTAGCCGAACGCGAAAATGCCGACGACTACCGCCAGCGGCAGGATGATTTCCGCCTGCCACGCGAGGCGGCGCGTGGGCTGGCGCACGATGGCGAGGACGGCGTTGTGGAGCGCGAGCGAAACCCACACGACGAGGAACGACACGCCATAAACGCCGGTGACGGACGCGATCTGGATGAGCGGCGCGAGTTCGTATTGCGACGTGCCGAGCAGATTCCACGGAAAACCGGAGAGAAAGCGCGACCGCAACAGTTCCAGCGCCACCCACGCCGCCGCGCCGCCGAGCGACCAGCGGAGACGGGCGGACCAACTCGAAACTCGAAACTCGAAACTCGAAACCAACCAAACCCAAATCGCCGGATACAGCGCGACGTAGGCGCTCAACGCGACCCAGCCGAGGATGGGAAACCACTTCACCGGAATCAGCAGCAGCCAGTAGAGCGAGGTGAGCGCGAAGGCGAATCCGGCCAGCCAGCCGAGGCGGAAAGCCGCGCCGCCGGATTTGCCGTGCGCGGCGGCAAGCATGATCGCGGGCGCGATCCACGCGAAGCCGGCGATGCCGGTTTTCGGGAACGCAGCGGCGAGCAGCAGACCGGCGACGACGGCGAGCAGGCGGCGGCTCCACGGGTTGTGCCAGAAATTTTTCAACGGCGGGAGTTTGCCGCAACGCGGGGCAAAGACAAGTTTCCGCCGGGTGGTCGTAAAAATTTCCATTTTCGCGCCGGGCAATGTCTGTTACGGTCATTTCACTATGGCACTCGACGACATCCTATTGGAAGCGGAAGAAAAGATGATCAAGACCGAGCAGGTCGTGCAGAACGAATTTGCCGCCGTCCGCACCGGCAAGGCTTCGCCCGCGCTCGTGGAGAACATCCAGGTGGAAGTTTATGGCTCGATGATGCGCATCCGCGAACTCGCCGGCATCAGCACGCCCGAGCCACGCATGTTGATGATCCAACCATGGGACCAGTCCTCGGTGCAGCCCATCGAGAAGGCCATCCAGAAGGCGAACATCGGCCTGAACCCGGCGGTGCAGGGCAAGTTCATCCGGCTGGTGCTGCCGGATTTGAGCACGGAGCAGCGCGAGAAATTCTGCAAGGCCTGCAAGAAGATGGCCGAGGATGGGCGCGTGGCCATCCGCCACGTCCGCCGCGACGCCATGGAACAGGTCAAGAAACACGGCCACGACAGCGGCGTGACCGAGGACGAGGCGAAGAAGGCCGAGGCCGAGGTGCAGAAGCTCACCGACCAATACACCAAGAAGATTGACGACCACCTCGTGCAGAAGGAAAAGGAAATCATGACCGTGTGAAGCTGTCCTGGGCTTCAACCTTTTTGCTGGTCGTGGCGGCGACGCTCCAGGCAAAAGACAATTTCACCTTCGGTCCGGTGCCGCCGCCGTCGTCGTTCCCGGAACTGCCGGCACAAACCAACCCCGTCGTCGCGCCCAAGCCCGTGTTCGTCCCCCCGTCGCGCCTGAACGCGCTCGTCCCGCTGCCGGCTTCGAGAACCATTCCGTCGTTCCAAGCGATGAAGCCTTTGCCCGCCGCGCCCGAGGTGGTCACGCCGCCCAAGAAAGAGCCGCTGCCGAAGCCGGTCGTGGTGGCCAAGCCAGTGGTCAAATCTCCGCCGCCGCCTGTTATTGCATCCAAACCTGCGCCCGCGCCGACGATTGAACCCACACCCACACCCACACCGCCGCCGACGAAGCCGGCGGGCGCGACCCTGCTCACCTCGCCCGGCGGTGGCGGATTGGACGGCAAACTGGTGATGGTGGACGAGGCCGGACGTTTCGCCGTGATCAATTTTCCGCTCGGCCAGATGCCGGAGACGAACCAGGCGCTCACGGTTTCCCGGCGCGGCGTGAAGGTGGGCGAAGTTCTCGTCACCGGCCCGCAACGCGATGACAGCATCGTGGCGGACGTCGTTTCCGGCGAATTGCGGGTCGGGGATGAAGTGCGCCGCCGCTGATCACTTCCGGCGCGCGGGCTGCTTCTCCGCTTCGGCGGCTTTCGTGGCGAGCGGTTTCTGGTAGGGCGAGTTCAGGTTGAAATAGATGCCGCAGAGCGGGCGCTCCAAGTCGGTCTGGCTCAGGATCACCGTCACAAATTTGTCGAGCGCGATGCCGTGGCGCATGTGCGGGCCGCGGTCGGCGTAGGCGCGGATGGCCTTGTTGACGAGGGAAACCATCGAGGCCTCGAATTCGTCGGGGGTCTTGTGGATGCAGATGATGTAACGGTCGTAGGCTTTGAGCGCCTCGGCCATTTCGTGTTTGAAGGTATCCGCAGTCACGGGGAAAGCATACGGCGCAGCGGTGAAAGCGCAACCCGGAATTCCTCCGCGCTCATTCCCCGGACGATTCCCGTTGCAGCTTGGGGCGCGCGCCGAACAGCGCCGTGCCGACGCGCACGATGGTCGCGCCCTCCTCGATGGCCACCTCGAAATCGCCGCTCATGCCCATGCTCAAAACTGGCAACGGCGCGCCGAGCACCGCCTCGGCGCGTTCCTTCAGTTCGCGCAGTCTGCGGAAGTGTGGCCGCGCCTTTTCCGCGTCCGTCACGAACGGCGGCACGGTCATCAGCCCATGGATTTCGAGGCGCGGCAGCCGGTTCAGCTCCGCCAATTCCGCGAGCAACCGCTCCGGCGCGTAGCCGAACTTGCTCGCCTCGCCCGCGACGTTCACCTCCAGCAGCACCGGCATCGTCTTGGCGGCGGCCTCGGCACGTTTGTTGATCTCCTGCGCGAGCGCGAGGCTGTCCACGCTCTCGATCATCTGAAACAGTTCGACGGCGTCGCGGCATTTGTTCGATTGCAGGTGGCCGATGAAATGCCAGCGCGCTTTGCCGGGGCAGAGCGGGATTTTCGCCTTGGCCTCCTGAATCTTGCTCTCGCCGAAAAGCAACTGCCCGCAGCCGGCGGCGGCGGCGATGGCTTCCGGCGGATGCGTCTTGGAAACCGCGAGCAACGTGACGGAACTGGCGTTGCGCCCGGCGCGGGCGCAGGCGGCGGCGATGCGCTGGCGGATTGAGTTCAGATTTTCGGCGATGTCCACGAAAGGAAATTAACAACAAAGGCGCAAAGACACAAAGTTTCAAAAAATGGAATTCACCTTTTGTTCTTTGTGCCTTTGCGTCTTTGTTGTTTAACTGCGGCATGAATTACTGGCTCGTGAAATCCGAACCCGCCGCCTACGCGTGGGCACAATTCGTCCGGGACGGCAAGGCCGCGTGGACGGGCGTCCGCAATTTTCAGGCGCGGAACAATCTGCGCGCGATGAAGACCGGCGACCGCGTGCTGTTTTACCATAGCGTGACGGACAAGCGGATCGTCGGCGTGGCGCGCGTGGTGCGGGAGTTTTATCCCGACGCCACGGCGGCGGAAGGCGACTGGTCGTGCGTGGACCTTGCGCCGCTGAAGCCGCTGGCCAAACCCGTCTCGCTCGACGCCATCAAGGCCGACCAAGTCCTGCGCGAGCTGCCGCTGGTGAAGCAATCGCGCCTTTCCGTGACGCCGCTGGCGAAAGCGCAGTTTGAGCGCGTGCTGGAACTTTCAGGGACGAAGGTTTGAAACGGGGCGAGTGGAAGTTGCGCGGCCTATCCTGATATTAACCATTCGTCTCGTGCTTTGATGGCGTCCACGACGGGCAACCATGACGCAAAAAATCTACCAAAATCTGAATGGCGTCACGCGCATCTTTCTCGGCCATTGAGTGAGGGTCTCCCGTCGTCGCAACAATTCTGTCCAATAGACTCTGCCGCTTGCGAATCACTCTTGGGTGCGTGTATGGATTCCGCATCTCGCGAAGCTCATGAAGACGCTCAGCAACACGGGTTGAAATCGTGCCGTCCGCAAGCGATTGATCTATCAACTTCTTGAATCCGCTCTCAACCAACGCATCCTGCCCGCTCAACGCATACCCACCAGCAAGCGAATGCTCGGCAAAGGTCTGACAGCAGAAAATCGTCGCCATGTAGTTACCGTTTAGAAAAGACGACTGAAGCTCTTGAATGGCAAACATCGCACCGATACCACCGATGAGCATCATATCCGCCGGAGGACCGAACTCGGCGAGAAGGAACTCCAATCTCTCCAATCGCGCAGCTCGCGATGCGGCGTCTGTCTCCTTGATGTCGGCGAGGAGTTTTTTCTTTGTTGGAACTGGCCACTTCTCGCGCACGGTAAATGATGGCTAACAGTTAACCGACGTATTGAAGTTCCGCCTGTCCTGTTTCATGGGGCGACGCTATTCATGTCTTAAGTCACAGTCGAGCAACTTTTGTTCAATTGCCAGACGCGGGCGGCTTGGCTATCGTCCGCGCTCATCCCAACAATTATGGCCACTGAAAATCCTTCTCCCAAGAATCACGGCTGGCTGGTCGCGTTCTCCGGCCTGGGCATCAACCTCGCGCTCGGCGTGCTCTACACCTGGAGCATGTTCAAGGCGGCGATTGAAAAGGAATTCGGCTGGAAAGGGTCGCAGCTCAACGATCCCTACGCGCTGTGCTGCCTCGTCTTCGCGTTCGCGATGATTCTCGCCGGGCGCTGTCAGGACAGGTTCGGCCCGCGCGTCACGGCGTCCATCGGCGGGCTGCTCGTCGGCGCGGGGCTGGTGCTGATCTCCACCTCGGACAACTATGCGATGTGGCTGCTGGGCTTCGGCGTGTTCGTGGGCTTGGGCATGGGCTTCGGCTATTCGTCGGCCACGCCGCCGGCGCTGAAGTGGTTTCCGCCGGCGAAGACCGGCCTCATCGCGGGGTTGGTCGTGGCGGGCTTCGGCCTCGCGCCGGTTTATCTCGCGCCGACTTCACAATATCTCCTCGGCCACTTCGGCCTGCAAAAGTCCATGCTCATCTTCGGCGTCGCGTTCACGGCGATTGTCTGCGGGCTGGCGCAGATGTTGAGGAATCCGCCGCCCGGTTTCGTCGCCGCGCCGCAAGCGGCCGCCACCGCCGCTAAGCCGGTGGCGAATCATGCCACCGCCGGCGAAATGTTGCGCAGCCCGATGTTTTATCTGCTGTGGACGATCTACGCGATCGGCGCGGGCGCGGGCCTGATGGTCATCGGCAGCTTGAGCGGCATGGCAAAGAAAAGCATGGGCGAACACGCTTTCATCGCCGTGGCGGTCATGGCCATCGGCAACGCGGGCGGGCGCGTCATCGCGGGGATTTTGTCCGACAAGATCGGCCGCCGCTGGACGTTGATGCTCGTGTTGGCAATCCAGGCCGCGCTGATGTTCGCCGCCATTCCCATCACGGCGAACAAGGACACATTGCCGCTGGTCATCGTGCTGCTGGCGACGTTCATCGGCTTCAACTACGGCGCGAACCTCGCGCTGTTCCCGTCGTTCGCCAAGGATTTGTGGGGGCTGAAAAATTTCGGCGTGAACTACGGCGTGCTGTTCACCGCGTGGGGCGTGGGCGGGTTTGTGTTCCCCAAGATGCAGCAGATGCTCACGGCGAACAGCGGCGGGAGTTTTCAGGCTTCGTTCATCACCGCCGGCGTGCTGCTGGTGGCGGGCGCGAGTTTGACGTTGCTGATCCGAACGCCGGCGCAAAGCCGTTGACCAATTGCCGTTCCGTTGCCAATATTTCCGACATGAAAACTCGTCTTCTTTCCAGCCTCGTCGCAACCCTCATCGTCACCTTCGCTGGCTTTCTGCCCGCGCAGACTCCGCCGCCGGCCGCCACGACGACCGCCACCAACCGCATCAATCCCGCCATCGTGCCCGTGTCGCGCACCGGCGGTTCGACGAACCGGCAGGCGCAGGTGCTTGAGCGCGCCAAGGAGAATCAGGGCGCGTGCGACATCGCGTTCATCGGCGATTCCATCACGCAGGGCTGGGAAAAATCCGGCTCGAACGTCTGGGCGAAATATTACGGAGCGCGCAAGGCGCTGAATTTCGGCGTCGGCGGCGACAAGACGGAACACGTCCTCTGGCGCTTTGAGCAGGGCCAGCTTGACGGCATCAAGCCCAAGGCCGTCGTGCTGATGATCGGCACGAACAACTCCAACAAGGACAGGCAGACCGGCGTGGAGCAGTATTCCGAAGCGGAAATTCTGGAAGGCGTGCAGGCCATCGTGAAACAGCTTCGCGCGCGGCTGCCGGAAACGAAAATCATTCTCGTCGCCATTTTCCCGCGCAGCCCGGTGTTCACCACGCAGCGAGGCAGGCTGCTCCAGATCAACCAAGCCCTCGCCAAGCAGGACGACGGCAAGAATGTTTTCTACGTTGATTTCGGTTCGCAACTCATCGAAGCCGACGGCTCGATCTCCAAGGAAATCATGCCCGATTACCTGCACCTCTCCGAAAAGGGCTATGAAATCTGGGCCGCCGCCATCGAGCCGAAGTTGAAAGAGATTCTCGGCAAATAAGCGTCCGCTTTCCCAACCGGCGCCGGGTCAAAAGTCCGGCGCTTTTTGTTTTCTGGTTGTTGGCGGGCGAAACATTTCCACGGAGCTGGAAGCTCCGTGAACCCGCACGCTGGAAGCGTGCGCTACAGCGTAGCGCAGGCATCCTTGCCTGCGGGTTCTGGCGGCATCTTGCCGCCAGTTTAGCTTTTCAAGCAGTCGCCAAAACTTCGCCGACGGATTCCGCCAGTGCCGCGACCATCTTCCGCGCCTGCGCCGGCGTGGTGCAATACGGCGGCAGC
>JAPLTZ010000302.1 GCA_026397895.1 Verrucomicrobiota bacterium
AAAAAAAGATGAAAAAAGTTTAGTCCCACCTCCCCGCCAATAGCGAGTTCTTAATGAAGGCTAATTGTGGCTGTCTGCCGCAATTTGCTGGTATGCCCACAGCGACGTTCGCAAGGGGGTAACCGCTAAACAGCTATGAACAATAAAATACACGTCCACATCGGTGGACAAAAAGAGGTCTGCGGCTTCGAGCTTGCAGAGAATGAAACCGTCGGTTCGTTAATCAAGCACCTTTGCAAAGAGGGCCATCTGGGGGAATTCAAACCCGAGGAATGGTGCATCTGCGTCGAGGACTCGGAAGAAGAACTGGCACACGATTGCCGCCTTGAACACGGCAAGCATCACCGCATCCACATCTGCCGCTGCAAAAAGGTAGCGGTCAACGTCATCTTTAACGGGGTGACGAAGACGCACCCGTTCCCGCCGGGCACGACTTTGCGCAAGGTGATTGAATGGGCTCGTGATATGTTCGGCGTGGACAAGAAGGAAAAGCTGGTCTTACGTCTCGGCAGCACCGAGTCCGAACCGCTTGACCCGGACTCCCACGTTGGCAGCTACGTTCATCATCCACATTGCGAGGTCACGTTCTATCTCACCCCCAAAATCAAAATCGAGGGATGAGACTCGACCAAGCATGCTTCAACGAGCACGTAGCGTCACCGCCATTCCAAGACGGAGTTGCGCGGGGCTATTGGGATATTGCCCCGCGCGACGACGTTGAATGGCCGTATGTAATCGTCTGGATTGATTTGCCCGCGAAGGCGAACAGCCCGGACAAATTGTATCTGCGATTCCATTTACAGGATTACCCATCAAAAGGACCGACGGCAGTGCCGTGGGACTTCGAGAAAAATGTGAAGCTGGAATTCACCAAGTGGCCGAAGGGAAGCGGCGATGTTGCTAAGATGTTCTGCGACTGGCTAGGCGCAGTGGCGCTCTACGCTCCGTGGGATCGCTTTACTGTTGAAAACCACGATGCCAATTGGCTGAAAAAGTATACGGGCTTTGAATGGAATTCTTCGCGCACGATACTTCACTACTTACGCCTCACGAGGGAAGTCCTGCACTCCGACGATTACCATGGCTGCTAAAATCGAAATCAATCACATATTCTGGTTCAACCTCACAAGAGAGTTGCATCGGCGTGGCCGGAACAAACGCGAAAGCGGGGCGTTTCTCTTGGGCCGGGAGGAAAGCACGAGGATAGTCCGCGCGGTTTATTATGATGACCTTGACCCGAATTGTTTGGAGCGCGGTTACATTCATTTCAACGGTGCGGGATTCGTGCCGCTCTGGAAAATATGCCAGGATGAAAAGCTTCGCGTCATTGCCGACGTTCACACCCACCCCACGACATGGACGGACCAAAGCGAATCGGATGAAGCCAATCCGATGATTGCTCAAAAGGGTCACATGGCGCTGATAATCCCGAACTACGCACATCGCCTGCGCTTCTCACTGCGCGGCGTCGGCATTTTTGAATATCTCGGCGACGGCCAGTGGCGACAATGGACATCCCGTTCAGGAATCGTCTCTTTGACCTGCTTATGAACGAAGAACTCTCATCAAAGACCGCGAACCGCCTCGCCTTGGGCTTGGCGCGCCAGCGCAGAATCCATTATCGCGATGCAGAAGCAATTTTGCGCTCCCTGACACTCAGGCTTGTGATTGACCCGCAATCGTGTCGAAGTGTGGCGTTTCAAGCTGCCCTGCTCACGGCATTCAATACGGGTAATCGCGCGTTCCTCGGAGGTGTAAGTGTCGAGATACCCGCCGATGTGGAGTTGCTCCTGCCGCTGCCAGGGTATCGCACACTGGATGAAGCGCTACAAATCACCGGCTTCCAACCGCACAGCATCAACACGCCGTCGCAAACAATTTATTTTGGCCACTCACCAATCAATCCCGAACCGACGAGTTGCCGGGTGGACTGTGACGGCTGGCGCGGAGCGGTGTCGGACTTTGATAATCCCTCAGATTTCAGATACGGGCAGACCGATGATATTGCTCCGGGAGGGGTATTGGCCGGAGCATTTGCGGTCCATCGTAGCTTTTTGAAGGCGGCTGGAATTTCGGCGCGTTCCTTGGAAGCCCCGCTTGGCTTGTCGTTATGGTCGCCGGGCGACGATTGGCGCAATCCAGCATCAATCTCTCCGCTGCTCCACAATCTGCCAAACCAATTCTGGGTGCTTGGACTTGGGCACTTGGGACAGGCGTTTCTCTGGAATCTTGCGCTGCTGCCATACCCGAAGCGTGAGGAGGTTCGCTTCTTGTTGCAGGACTTCGATACAATAGAAACCGGCAATTTCAGTTCGGGCCTTTTATGCAATGAAGGGTCAGTAAGGCGGAGGAAAACTCGTCACTGCGCTGGGTGGCTCGACGACTTGGGATTCCAAACCACAATAAGTGAGCGCAAATACACGGAACACGACCGTCGAACGGAAGACGATCCCAAGATTGCGCTTTGTGGCTTTGACCGTGGGCGACCTCGCAGTTTTTTGGGAAAGACCGGTTTCGACTTGATTGTTGAATGTGGTTTGGGCGACACATTGGCAGACTTCGACCAAATCCACACGCATACCTTTCCAAGCGAGGTCAATTCCGCCGAAGCACTCTGGGGACATATTCAGGATGGACCGAAAAAGATTGAGGAGAAAGACCTCGCATTGTTCACTGAAGGGAAACAGGCCTGCGGACAAATCGCGATTGATATGGCTGGCAAGGCTGTCTCGACCAGTTTTGTTGGCGCGATGGCAGGTGCGCTAGTTGTAGCGGAGCTTCTCCGAGTATTCAACGGCGGACAAAGTATTGAAGAGCAGTTTGTCACACCGAGGAACACGATTGATGCAGAGTTTCGTCGGGCGACAAGGGCAAAAAGTTTAGCAGACCTAGTTAAACTAGGATTTACTTCTATGTAATTGAGAACATCCATCGCTGTAACTTCGCCTCAATTTTTGCACGCGGCATGGCAACTGGATGGGCGCAACCGTGGCGACACGCTTGAAGCGGGGAAGGTGGGACATCCCACTAGCATGATGCTGCCGGGGGAAATGGGGGAGACGATAGGATTTGCCTGATTAAGCAAACGGCATCAGGTGTTCAATACCCCGCCGCGTCCGACAGCCTGAATTCCCGATCCAATATAGCTTTGCGCTGTTTTTCATCAAATCGCACGGTCATCCACTGTGCGCCACCTTGCAGGCTCAACACCAACACCCGGCCATAGACCGGATGTTCTGCGTGCGTCTTCGGCTGCTCCTGCGTGATTTCAAACGCAAATTTCGGGTCGGCCAACAAGCCGCCATCCTCGTGTTTGCGTCCTTCAACGCCAATCACGAAGTCAGGAAAAAAATTGCGTCCATCATCCAGCACGACGGAAACGCTCCAAGGTTTCAACGGTGGATTGCGATGCCACCAACGCACAATTTTTTGCGAGTCGCGGTCGAGCATTTCCGCAAAAGGACGTTCCCAGGTATTTAACCCCGGTGGCATGACGCGATAAACATTCAGTCGTGACGTCGGCAATGGGGCATCATGCTCCAGCGCAGTCGGCAAGCCTTCATCGGTCTGCTCGACTTCGCAATTTGTGGCGAGCGCGGCCTTCTGCGCCCGATACAAAAGCTCCGGCCGGGCGCACAAGATCACGTTCAGCATGTGGCTGGCCTGCTCCTTGTCGTCCGCTTGATCCAAAGCCAGTTCTTTCAAAGTCGCCTGCAATTTCCGCAGCAATGCGCGTCGCAACTCCCGCGCGTCGAACGATTCATTCTTGGTCAGCACCTTGTAGGCGATGCGTGCCGCCTGGTCGGTATCCATCACCGCGTTGGTGAAATCCATTTCAACCTGATGCGTGAAAACTTCGAGAGTCTTGCGTTGCACCTGCACTTTGGCAGCGATGGCGCGCAAGATTTCACCCGACGACAGCATGAACTTCTGGGCGCAATCCTCCTCCGTCACTTCATTATCCGGCGAGACCACCTGCGTCTTGAACCGGCGCGGCACATCCGCCCGCAGTTCATACCTGTAGCCGCTGGAAGTGCGTATCAACGGAGTCGAATGGGCCGGCAAGGTTGATTTCACCTCGTCCGACAGCAAATCTTGTGGCGCGTAACCGCCCGTCAGCAATTCCAGCGTGAACCCGCTGTAGTCTCCCGCTGGTCGTGGCGTCGCCTGCCCCCCCGCCGACGATTCTGATTCAGGCGCGGGCCATGCCGCCGGTGGAGTCACCGGCATCAAGCGTATCTGACCGTCGCCGCCGAGCACTTGGACGAACGGCTTGCCGCCCAACACCGTGACCGCCGTGGTCGGACTGACGGTGGCATACGTCGTCTGCAATTTGTTGATGCGCTGCCCGGCGAGATCCAGACCGGTCTGCGCCTCGGCATCGGCGAGAAAAACGTAGCCGTAGCGCAAACTCTCCGGCAATGACTTTGCCCGTGCGCGTCCTTGCAACCGCCGATGCACGCGCAAAATTCTGCCGACGAGTTGCACGCCAAAATCTTCATCTCGCGCCGCCCGCATCGAGACGAGCGTGAATGCACGCGGCGCATCGAAGCCAAGTGCTACCGCCATTTTGAAAACCAAAACCTCCCGCGCCTCGTCATTCGCCAGCGCCAGCAGGCCGCTGTCAGGTTCTTCCGCCGTGTGGATGGCGATTTGCGTTTCGGTGAATCCTAGCGCCAGCAAGCGCTCCTTCGCGCGCTCCACGCTTTTATCCTTGGAATCCACTTGCACCAGCATGAGTGGCGTTAAATCCACGCCGAGCTTTTTCAAATCTGCTTTTAACTTCCGGTGCAACGCCACGCCTTCGCGCAATGCGACATCTTCGTAATCCACCAGCGCTTCCTGTCCCGGCGGCGCAAAGTAGGCTACGCACTTGATGCCTTCCTTGATCAAACCTTCATCCACCGGCTCTTGACGATTGATGGTGGTTCGGTTCAATTTCGCCAAGCCCAGCGACTTCTCAAATTTTGTGATGTCCGCGTCGTCTGGCGTGGCCGTGACCAGCACCGTGTATTCTGGCTGCAAGGTTTCGCGGAAAAACCTCATTGCCTGCGTTTCCGCACCTGTGCTGAAAAATCCGTGGTGTGCCTCGTCCACCACCACGCCGATGCGCAATTTCTTTTGCCGCAAGGCGGCAACGAGCTCTTCAATCGTCAGATTCGATTCGCCGGGGCGATGCACGTTGCGGCTGTCTTTCACTTTGGTGGCGACGGTCTGCCATGTCGTCACGAACACGTCGCCTGAACGGCTGTCCGCCGCCTGCCGGTCTTCCGACAATTCACGCAACCGCAGGCCGGGCAGTTCCGCCCGCAGCGCGGAGGCTGTCTGCCCGGTGACGCCCTTGAACGGCGCGAACCAAAACCACACCACCGCCTCCATCGCAGAAAATTTCTCAACGATGTGACCGGCGATCAAAGTTTTGCCCGCGCCGGTCGGGGCTTCGAGCAGCAGCTTGCCGTGCTGCGAAATTGCGGCGGCACGGTTCGCGTTGTTGTCTGGCGAAACATCCAGCAGCCGCTTGCACTCGGCAAAGATTTGCAGGCCGCTATCCACGGCGGCCAACTGAAACGGTTTTGGCGTGGTGCGGCTCATGCGGGTGAAAGTGTCAGGTTCAAGCCAAACCGCCGCGTGAGCGTGTCGGAAACAGAAAGATGCGTCACATGGCTGTCGCGGACGTGCTGCCGCAACGTGTGCGGCTGCCATGAATACAGAGCCACCGATGCCGACTCTTTTACTTTGCGCCGCAACGCCGCCGCCAAGTCGCGGCTGAAACGTGGAACATAGCAGACCGCTGATTCTTCATCGCCCGCCCAGAGAAATGATTTTTCTTCGTAGGCCGTGAAGCTGTCGAGATGCGCGAGTTGCAACGCAATCCAGACCTGCGCGTGCTCAACTTCCAACAATCTGCCAGCGGCAATCCGATGCGTGCGCAGATAGGCGAAGTCACCGCCGAGTCCTGGAATTTCCTTCAATCCCTTTTTTGTCGGGTAGCTGTAACCGTTGATGGCCTTGGACAAACGCTTTTGAGTGATGTCGCGGCAAACATTTTTATCTGGTTCTTCGGCGGTGGCTTCAGTTGTGGATACCAAAATGAATCTCCGGTCGCTATCATCCTCGGCATTGAGCGCCAAAACTGCATGAGCGGTCGTGCCACTGCCGCCAAAGAAATCGAGCACTATATCATTTCCGGTTGTAGCTTGAGCAATTAGTGACTGAATCAATTCCAACGGCTTCGGAAATGGGAAGTCGGAGTTGCCTAACATTTCCCGTAAAAGTGAAGTCCCGTCAGACGTGTAGCCTGTAGCCAAAAACGTCGTTTCCGGCTGCTCGGTAAATAACTCTTCAAGGTCTGCTTTCTTCGTCGCTGCCGGCACAATCCAAGTAGAAATAGGTTTTTCCAACCGCTTCAATTCGGTTTTGTGTTTTTTATAGCGCGGCATATTGCGCCCGATTCTTTTGCCAACCCAAAAGCTCAAATCGGGTAATTCAAGCCGAAGATTTTTCGGGGCAGCGCCTTCGTTGATGGCCTGCTTTAATTCCTGCAATGACTGGTAAAAAGCTGGCTCGGGTTCTTCTGGCCAAAGAATTTTCTCGTCGCGGATCAACTGCTCCATCGGTTTGCTGCGCAGTTTTTGTCCTAGCGCAACTCGTGATTCGGATGCAAATGCCCAAACTCGTTCGGGATTGCACGGATACCAAATTCCAGATTCCGGATTTTGAATCGGGTAGTAACCGTTTGCCCGCTCTCGCATGCTGTGAGCTTTGGTTAAGTCACCACTGACCCAAGGTCCACGCAGATCATTGTCAGGATTGTCGTAATCTTTGAGACCCTTTGTGCTGCCTGCAAAACTAAAAACTGGATTGGCGTAACAGAGAATATATTCATGGTCGAGGCTCGTGAAATAATGTTTGGAGTCATTCGAGCCGCTGCGCGTGCGCCAGACAAAAGTGCCAACCTTTCGACCCGGCATGACTTTATCCATCAAGCAACCCAACCGCGTCATTTCTTCTTCGCCGATGTGAATAAACAGGACTCCGTCCTGGCTCAACAAATCACGCGCCAGAGTCAAACGCCGATACATGAACTCCAGCCAGGTTGAATGTCGC
This sequence comes from Verrucomicrobiota bacterium, assembly GCA_026397895.1. GTDB lineage: Bacteria > Verrucomicrobiota > Verrucomicrobiia > Limisphaerales > JAFMIX01 > JAFMIX01. The sequence goes on from JAPLTZ010000302.1 coordinate 7,108, forward strand.
CATGAATCGTCTTTGGAGACAAAATGGTCGTTGTATATGAAATCGTTGTTGCCGGTATTGTAGGGCGGATCAATCAGGATGCATTTCACTTGCCCGGTAAAAGTCATCCGCAAATACCGAAGCGCATCGTAATTGTCTGCCTCGATGACAAGGTTTCGCCACGGAGCATCACCGACAGACAGGGAATCTACCAAGTCGAGCGTGACGAAATCATTGTTCAGCGCCTTGTCGCGCTCAATTTCATTGGCCTCCCATACCAGACCAAAGCGCGTGGCGTCGCGCTGGTCGCGCGCTTCCAGCAGGCGGAGCAATTCTTCCCGGTTAAGATGATCGTATCGTGAACCCACGTTAGTTGCTGGCGCAACTTGGCAACGGAAGTTCTGGAAACAGAAGGGGCGCGAACCGCCGCACCCCTATCGAGGCTCCGGAAGAAGCCCTTACGAGAATGCAACAGCCGCGCCCGATGGGGCGCGCTGTTAGCAGGTCTCGTAATACGATAATCTTCCGGATTTCGATAAGACCGTAGCTAAAGCTACGCAAAATTGTTGGTTGAAATTATCTGGTCATTTTTGGACGAACGCGGAGAGGTTACGACCCGCGCGCTGCGGTGACAATCTTGGATTTATCCACGGCTGTCCGGCGCGGCGGCATCGCCGGAAAATGTCCCGTCACCTGAAGCCATCCAGCGGCGCAACTTCGCCTCAATTTTCGCACGCGGCATGGCAAATCGCTGGCGCGATAGCGCGATGAGTTTGTCTCTCCGGCCCACGCGGTTTTCCAGCGGCGGCAGCATCTTCGCCCGGAACGGTTCGCGGTTGGTGCCGCCCACGAGCAATTTCACCACGGCTTCATACTGATCCAAGTCAGCCAGCGCCGTGGCCGGAATGGTTTTGCCAAACTCCTTGGCCATCACTTCCGCATCGGTGTAGCCGATGCGGAAAGCAATCAATGTCCCGACGTTTCCGAACACGGCCTGCCGCACCGGTTCGGAAAGCTGGTCAACGTATTGATGCGACAACGTGAGACACAACCGGTATTTTCTGGCCTCCGCCAGAATCGAGGCAAACGCATCCGTCGAGAAATTCTGAAATTCGTCGATGAACAGGTAAAAATCCCGGCGTTCGGATTCCGGTTGGTTGGTGCGCGCCATCGCGCCCAACTGGAACTGCGTCACCAACAGGGAGCCGAGCAGGTTCGCCTTGTCGTGCCCCAACTGTCCCTTGGACAGGTTGGCAATGAATAATCGGCCATTATCCATCACGAAAGGGAGGTCCACCTTCTTTTTGACCTGGCCCAGAATGTTTCGCACCACGGGATTCAACAGGAACTGGC
>JAPLTZ010000269.1 GCA_026397895.1 Verrucomicrobiota bacterium
GCGGGCACATGCTCGGACGCGCCGGCGGGCAGACGTTCGCTGTCTTCCGGCAACTGCTCATCGCCAATCTGCCGGTTGGCCCAGAGGTTGACGACTTTGATTTCGAGCTGATTGTCGCCCGCCTTCACGGCATCGGTGATGTCCACCCGGAACGGCGGTTTCCACAAAACGCCGAGAACTTTTCCGTTCAACTTTACTTCCGCCATCACCGCGACTTTCCCGAGATCGAGAACGAGACGTTGCGAAGTTGCGGGCGGCGTGGTCAGGGAAAATTTCTTCCGGTAAACCGCCGGGCCGGAATAGTAACGGATGCCTTCCTCCGCCCGCTTCGACCAATCACCGAGCTGATCGAACGTGACTTTGGCCGGGCCGCCCCATTGGGGATCGAAGCTCACTTCCCACGCGCCGCTCATTTCCAGCAGCGGGGCGAGAGGAGGAACGGTGACGCGCTGCAATTTGCCGGAGGCGGTCACAAATTCGTAAGCGCCCGGCTTTTCAGTTACGAGCAACACCTTGCCTTGCTCATCGCCGCGCAACTCCGCCAGCGGCAGGGATGGCGCACCCGGCGGTGCGTTCGGCGGAGTCAGGTTGATCGTTTCCGGGTCGGTGGCGGTGATCCCGAAACGCCGGCCATTCATCGTGAATTCCAAGTCGAGCGTTTTAATGACCTGACGCGCCGGGTCGTCGCCTGCCGCCAGTTGCGCCACCGTGAAACGGCTTTCACCGTTGTCCACTTTGTTTTGCACTTTTGCACGCACGTCGCGGGTGCGTTGCGGATCGTCCAGCACGCCATAGCGCGCTTTCGTGACGGCAATTTTTCCCGGCGGTGAGGAATTGACGGAGAGGATTTCAGCGCCGTCGCGCTTCACGAGCACCAGCGAATCCTGCCGGTCGGCGCTTTCGCGAAAGACGACAAACACCGACCCGGACGGTTCAAGGGGAATCACCACGCGGGTGACACCATCCTGCACGGCCCACAGCGCCGCACGTTCGGTGCGGCCGTCCTCGGGCCACCACAGTTCTGGAATCTTGCCGGCAACCCGGAAACCACAGGTGGCGGTGATTGCGTTGGACCGCGAATTTGCCAAGAAGTAAATATCACTGCCGTCCGCCCGGCGGTGGATGGAGCGCAGCGGTTGGTCACCCGTGAAATCTGCCGCCACGCCCGACTCGCGGAGCAGTTCTTCCGCCGATTTCCCCCAGACCACCCGGCCTTTGCCCACGCGATGTTCTTTGACGCGCACGCCATCGCAATCACCCCAAAGTTCGCCGCCGAGACGTTTGATTTCTTCGTCGCAGTTCGGAAAATCAGTCAGGCTCGGCGAGGTCAGTGGTTTCGGGCCAAGCACCGTCGCGCCGGCTTGAACGAGTTCCTTGATCTTGCGCAGCAGCGGCGGCGTCATCGTCCGCGAATCCGACAGCACCAACAGCCGGTAGCTCATGCCGTCCGGCAACGCCAGCCGACCATCCTGCACCGCCATGCGCGTGAGCACGGCATCGGCGGTGCATTCGTCCCAATCGTAGCCCTCACGTTTATGATCTGCGACCCGCTGCGGCGGCACTTCCGGCTGGAGATAACAGATGTCGGCCACGAACATCCCCTGCCGCAGCAAAGACTGGCAGCGCGCCAGATACTCGTGCCAGCCGGTTGACCATTCCCACCACGTTTGCGTCCGCTCGTAGTGGATGCCGAACGCGCCCATGCCCATGCCGGGACAGCGCTCCTCTGCCCACGGCTGATGGGTGTAGCGATGAATGAAAAACTGGTTGATGCCGGTGCAGAACGCCTCGTCGCCGAGCGATTTGATGCTGCCCGGATGCTCCTGCCCCCGCTCCTTCGTGGAGGCGGTAAAGGCTTCCACGCCGACAATGGGTTTGCCGTAAATATGCGCCGCCGAGGCCATGCCTTTGCAGGTCTCCATCAACTTTCCGCCTTGCGCCCAGAATTCCCCCACCGGCACATCAATCTGACCGGCATAGGGAAGGTCGTCGCACGGACCGTTGTAAGCCTCGCAGGAAAAACGCAAGCCCTGTGCGCGTGCCAATTCCCTCATGCGGCTCGCGTAGTTCTCAACGAGCAATTCTGAAATCGTCTGCCGCAAATCCCGCAGGAAGCGCTCCGAGATTTCCGGGCTGCCCACCACGCGTCCGGTCATCACCGGTAAGAACGGCAGCAAATCATAGCCGCGCCGCCGACCGAACTCCTCGGGCATCTTGGCCGTCCAGTTCTGCGCGCCGTTTTCCCAACTGTCAATGTGCGTGCCGACCAAGCTAGACTTATTTAATTCGGCGGGCTGGAGTCCGGTGTCCGCCACCAGCTTCGCCATCATGCCGGCGAAATTGGCTTCGACGCCGGTCTTGCTCAATTTGTCGCAATTAAGTCCCTGGCCTGCTTTCGGCACTGGCTTCATGCCAACGCCGTTGCTCGCATGACCGAAACGCATGACCGTCCATCGCCCGGGCGGCACGTCCCACGCCAGCCGCCCACTGCTGTCCATCTGCGCGCCCAAACTCAAAACGCCATCCCGCGCGATGGCCGTCGTGAAGGAAGCATTCACTTTCGCGGACTTGGAGGAAGCGGCCCGAACTTTGCCAAGCATGGATTTTGAGTAAGCCGCTTTCACCTCAATGTCCGACAGTCGGTAATCATCCCCCGCCGGGAAAGCGAGCACGGCGACATCCCGATAGAAACCCGCCGGGTCGTCAGCCCGAAGCAGCTTGCCCTCGAAACGCTGCGGGCCGGTGACGTTGGTTTCCGTCCAGACCAGTTCCTGCATGGATTGTTCCGGCGTGATCCACGGCCCGCCGCTGCCCTCCCAGCCGGCGCTGTTGTTCATGGTCACTTCCAATCCCAGCCGCCGCGCCTCGGCCAAGGTGTATTGGAACAAACCACGCCACTGCTGGCTCATGAAAGC
>JAPLTZ010000236.1 GCA_026397895.1 Verrucomicrobiota bacterium
ACATGGCCGCACTGCTTCAGGAAATTGAACTTCAGAAAGGAGTGCCTCGGACAATCAGTCTGCTGAAACTCTTCAATCGTGGTGCGAACGCTCTGCGGCATTCCCGCTTGCTCTGTTCTGAAGGATATGTATTCCGCCCCGATATGTATGCCGAACGTCGCATTAATGCGATTTGTCGGTATGTCTTCGAGAATTCAAATAGGCGCATCACTCTTACGGAGGCCGCGCGCCGCGCGGCCATGAACCCGTCCGCGTTCTGCCGTTATTTCAGCAAAGTTACAGGCAAACGGTTCATGACTTTCGTCAACGAAATACGCATCGGACATGTCTGCCGCGCCCTGATCGAGACCGACCGTGACGTGGCGGAGATTGCGTTCTCGTGTGGCTTCGAGAGTCTCTCTAATTTCAGCCGCTGGTTCGGCGAACTGCATAAAATCAGCCCATCGCGGTTCCGTTCCGCTCACCACCAACTCGCCAAAAAGCTGGCGGATAACACGAGGGTCTGATCATTAAATTGCGGCGAATTACCGTCGCAATAAAAATCAGTTCAGGGCGAAGTGGTCAGTGTATTCTTCGGCAAATTACATCCATTTTTCGCCTAAAGTCTGGCAAAAATTCGGGAAGGATTTGCAAAAGACGCGGTAGTGCCATTTCAACAAAAGCATTAGTGTTTGCTCATCTAAATATGAGCCTAGAACTTTATGATGCGTTCACTCGACCTTAAGCTGGCGGCGATCCGTGCCAACCCGCACTCAATCCGCGACTTTATCCTCGCTGACGCCAAGGACGCCGACATGGCGTTCGGGGTGCGCGCGCCCGGCCCGCGCAGCTACCTGGCCAAGCACGACCAGCGGCCAGCGCAATTCTCGCCCGAAGTCTGGTCGCGCGCCGAATACGGCTACCGCAACCTGCCCGAGTTCCTCGACATCATCCGCGAAGTCACACATCAGGGCTTGGTGGACATCATGCTCATGTCCGCCTACGTCAACGAGCAGCTAACCATCAAGGAAGGCCTGTTCAAGAACTCGCACATCACGCCGGCTTGCCGCGCCAACGACACCACCGACGTCTGGGCCGTGCGCCACGGCGCTTACACCCGCGAGCCGAGCCAGCCGTTTCGCAGCGCGAGCATTGACCACATGCAATGCGGCGAGATCGAATGCGACCGCAACGGTGAAGTTCCCGGCGCGAACCTCGGCCTGTATTCGATGACCTTCGTCAACGAATTGGATCAGGATCGCGAAGCGTTTCTCTGGTATAAATCCTTCCGCGAAGAGGCGGAGCGGAAAGGCTTCCGGCATTTCCTCGAAGTCTTCGATCCGAACGTCAACAGCGGCATCGCGCCGGAAAAGCTCGGCGAATTCATCAACGACAACATCATCCGCACCTTGGCCGGCGTGCCGGACGCGGGGCGGCCGGATTTTCTGAAGATCGTCTATCATGGCCCGAAGGCGATGGAGGAGTTGGCGCAATACGACCCGAACCTCGTCGTCGGCATCCTCGGCGGCAGCGCGGGCACGACCTACGATGCCTTCAAATTGATTCATGACGCGCAGAAGTATGGTGCCCGCGTGGCGCTCTATGGTCGCAAGATCAACAATGCGGAGCACCAGCTTGCGTTCATCGAGATGCTGCGGTTTATCACGGAAGGAAAGATTGGACCGGAGGAAGCCGTGCGCGCCTACCACGGCGTGTTGCAGGCGAAGAACATCAAGCCGAACCGCACGCTGGAAGAAGACATGCAGATGACCGACCAGGCGATGAGCTACGACGGCAGCGCAGCGAAACGCTCGAAGGTCGAGGTGCGGAACAATCCGCTGGCAAAAACGCCCACCGCCACCACCGCGTCCGCAGGCGACTGGCCGAAGCACGCCAACGGCAATCCGGATTTTGACAACATGACCACCGAGCAGCGGCTGGCCTATTTCACTTCCCGGCATAACTGAACTTGAATGTTATGACCGACCTCATCGCATTGCTCGGCGCGGAGCGGGTGCTCACCGCGCCGGAAGATCTGATCCCCTACTCCTTCGACGGCACGGCGGCGCATCGCCAGCGGCCGCGCTGCGTGGTGTTCCCCAAAACGCCGGAGGAAATCGCCGCGGTGCTGCGTATCGCCAAGGCGAACCGCCTGCCCGTGGTAACGCGCGGTTCGGGCACGGGCTTGAGCGGCGGCAGTCTGCCCGTGCCGGATTGCATCGCGCTGTGCCTCGTCCAGATGGATCGCGTGCTGAAACTGGACGAGAAGAATCTCACCATCCTCGTCGAGGCGGGCGTTGTCACCCAGAAGATCGCCGAGTTGGCGGACACCGCCGGGCTGCTGTATCCGCCCGATCCCGGCTCGATGAAAATCTCCACCATCGGCGGCAACGTCGCCGAAAACGCCGGCGGCCTGCGCGGCCTGAAATACGGCGTCACCCGCGACTACGTCATGGGCCTGGAGGTTGTGCTGGCCGATGGCCGCATCGTCTGGCTCGGCAGCCAGTGCGTGAAGGACGTGGCCGGTTACTCGATGAAGGACGTTTTCATCGGCTCGGAAGGCACGCTGGGCGTCATCACCAAGGTATTGCTCAAGCTCGTGCCCAAGCCGCAGGCGAAAAAGACTTTGCTCGCTACGTTCGCACGGATGGACGAGGCGGCGGAAACTGTCTCGGCCATCATCGCGGCGAAGATCATCCCCTGCACGCTGGAGTTTCTGGACAAGGTGACGATCAAGTGCGTGGAGGAATACGCGCACATCGGCCTGCCG
>JAPLTZ010000299.1 GCA_026397895.1 Verrucomicrobiota bacterium
GCTTGTGGGCAAGCTGCGTCGTTTTACTTTATTGTCCGACGATGAGAAGGGCTCGGTCATCCACGACACCATCATCGAAGTGCTCAAAAAGGCGGAGCAGGCTGACTTGGACTTGGACCAGCCCCTCATTGGGCTGTTGCTCTGGATTTGCCAATGCAAGGCCATTGACCTCACCCGACAGAAAACGCGCGAAACCGGCAAGGATGACGAACTCACCGAGGAGATCGGCAAAGCCCTCGCCGACACCCAGGTGGGAGTCGCGTGGAAACATGCCATCAGTAACGAAGACGCTCCGGCCATTCGCGCCGAGTTTCTCGCCTTTGTCCAAACTCTCCCACCCCGACAAAAGCTCGTTGGTGGCGTGCTGGCTGACAACTTTGGATTCACGTTGTCGCAGGAAGAAATCGCTCAAAAGATTTATCAATCCACAGGCAAAACAGTGAGCAAGATTGAGATCAAAGGCGCACTGGCTGCGGTTCGCCAGAAGTTCAAAACGATTCTGAAACGCAAGTTCCCCGACCTACCCCTACCACTATGAGTGACGATCCAAAATCCAATCGCGAGGAAAGGGCCGTTGACGCCCTGATTACCGGCGCGCTGCATTCTTGGTCGTCCATGAATGTCTCCGAAGCCGAAGTGAACGAATTTCTTTCCACCAACTTGGAGTTGACCGAATCCGAAAAAGCGGCGCTAAAGCGCGTGCATGGGCAGTTTCTCTCCGGTCAAACCAGCGCCGAGCCAGCGAGCGAAATCATCAGCGACCAAGCGATGGAATCCCCCTACATGGCGATGAACCGGGAAAATGCGAAGGATCAAGTCGCCGCCGAAACCCGTGAAGAGGTAGAGCGAAAGCGCGCCGAATTGCTGGCCAAATTAAAAGCCAAAAAACGTTCTGCTGGATGATTAACCGAGCCATTGAAAAACTTGCCGACGATGTTCGTGCATCTTACGGACAGACGGTTGCTCCCGTAAATCTGGACGTTATCGCCGAAGCAGAAAGTATTTCCTTAGTTCCCATCGAGAAGTGCGAAGGATTCCACGGTCGCATCGAATTTCTCCGCGAAGCAGCCAGCTTCGTGATCTATTATCCCGACCCGAATTTTGCTCCAAGTCGGCAGCGGATTCGATTTTCAATCGCCCACGAACTTGGTCACTACTTCATTGAGCCCCATCGCGAATTGCTGGTTGCGGGAAAAAGCCACGATTCGACACCCGGATTCATTTGCGACAATGCACTGGAAGTTGAGGCCGACGAGTTTGCCGCCGCGCTATTGATTCCTGCTTCTCACATCGAGCAACGGCTACGGCGGCGGTCATTCATGACGCTCGGTGAAATTCTCAAGATGGCCGACGATTGGCAAAGTTCGGCTCGTAGCGCAGCCATTCGTTATGTGCGATACACCGGTGAAGCTTGCGCGATGGTGGTTTCCAAACAAGGCAAGCTCACCCGATACATTCCGTCCGACGAAGCAGACGGCCTTGGCTACCGTTTCACCGGCATAAAAATGGTGCCGGAAGGTTCGGCGGCGCACCGTTTGAACAATGACTCATCGAAAAAAGGTGTTGAGGAATCTCATTCCGCGACGAAACGGTGGTTTCCTTATTTGCGTGATGAACATGATTTACATGAGGAATCTTTTCGCCTTGGAGGAAGCGGTTATGTTCTCACGCTTCTGAGTATTTCGCACGACGAGGACGAGTAACCTCCAGACTCCGTGTCACTGCGGTTTAATTTAGGTCGAATACATACTTGCCAAGATTGACAATTCCACACGTCTGTCGATTTAGTGCCGATTGTTTTAGTTTGGCAAAATGCCTCGACTTCCGCGCTTTCAGCGTGTCGCCACGGTTGCGCCCCGTCAGTTGACGGCGCGCGACCATGAAATCATCCGACTCATCCATCGGCATCGGTTTTTGCGTTCCCACCAGATCATTGCCCTGCTTGGCGGCAGCGCACAGAATTTGTCCCGCCGGTTGCAATGGCTGTTTCATCACGGCTACTTGGAACGTCCGCGCGCCCAGCTTGAATACTACGAGCGCAGCGGTTCCCAAACCATCGCCTACGGTTTAGGGAATAAAAGCAGTTCACTCCTACAACACGACTCCGGCAGCCCGCCCGCATCTTGGAGCGAAAAGAATCGCGCCATCGGGCGGATGTATCTGGCGCACGCGCTCTTGGTTTCCGATGTCATGGTATCGCTTGAACTCGCCTGCCGGCAGCATGGCGTCCGGTTGCTACATGAAGATGAGTTGAAGTTGCCCATCGAAACGCCCTTGCGTTGGCGGGTGAAACTCCGGGCCGGCACCAAGCTCGCCGTCATCCCCGACCGCGTGTTCGCCTTGGAATACCCGGATCAAACCGGCCAGATGCAGCGCATATCTTACTTCCTCGAAGCCGACCGGGGCACTATGCCCGTCGTCCGCCATAAATTATCGCAGACCTCGTTTTATCGGAAACTGCTCGCCTACGAAGCAACCTGGACCAACAAGGTTCATCAGCGGCACCTGGGCATCCCGCGTTTCCGCGTGTTGACCGTCACCACCAGCGCGGCGCGCGTGAAGTCGTTGCTGGACGCGTGCTCGCAGTTGCAGCGCGGCCACGGGTTGTTTCTTTTCGCCGACGAATCCGTATTGCAACGCGAATTGCTCTCCGCCGTCTGGCAATGCGGCAAAGCCGCCGCCCTATCCGCCCTCGTGGACTTGCCAAATCAGGCAAATTCGCACGTCTCCTGATTTTTTACGCCGCGCGATAGCGTGGTCAGTGGAGACAGACCAACCGGCCTGTCCGTTCATCACAACCACAAACACAGGAGTATTATTATGGCAAAAACAGCGTTCGTTGACTTCAAGGCCGTCAAAGCGGCCATCACCATGGAGCAGGTCTTGCAACACTACGGCCTGCTCGAAAAGTTCAAACGCGGCACGGACAGCCTCAATGGCCCGTGTCCGATCCACAAAGGCAGCAACCCGACACAGTTCCGGGTGAGCATCAGCAAAAACATCTGGAACTGTTTCAGCGAGTGCAAGCACGGCGGCAACGTCCTCGACTTCATCGCTGAGATGGAGAAATGCAGCATCCATGCGGCTGCGTTAAAAGCCATCGCATGGTTCAAGCTCGATCCTGAGGCCATGGCTGCCAAAAACGGCAATAGCGAGTCCGGCGAAACCGAACGACCGGCTCCGAAAGCGCCAGTCAAACCGGCATCGTCGCCGAAACCCGCACCAGCACCGTCACCTGAAAGCAGCGTGCCCAATGCGCCACTGAAATTCCGGTTGGACAAACTGGAGCGCAGTCATCCGTATCTCTTGGAGCAACGCGGCCTGACGCCGGAAACCATCGTGGATTTCGGCATCGGCTTTTGCGCCAAGGGCATGATGGCCGACCGTATCGCCATCCCCATCCACAACGCCAAGGGCGAGGTGGTCGCGTATGCGGGACGGTTCCCCGGCGATGCCGGCGACGACACGCCCAAATACAAGATGCCGCCAGGATTCCGGAAATCGCAGGAGTTGTTCAACCTTGACCGCGCCTGCAAGGAGCCGGCGGATCAGCCGCTCGTCATCGTCGAAGGATTCTTCGACGCCATGAAGTTGCATCAGCACGGTTGCCGCAAAGTGGTCGCCCTCATGGGCAGCACCATGTCGGCGGCGCAGGAGGAGTTGATCCGGCAGCACACCAACAGCCAGAGCCACGTCATCGTCATGCTCGACGAGAACGAGGCGGGCCAGGCCGGGCGCGAAGACATCGCGTGCCGCCTGTCCAGGTTCTGCTTCGTCCGGGTGCATCAGTTTGATCAGCCCGACATGGAACCGGAACATCTGACACCAGAGGAAGTGCAGCAACTCATCGGAGGTGTGCTGTGAAGCGGTATGAAGGCCGCCGCGAAGGCTACGCCGTCACCGTCACGGTGGACGGTCGCCGGCTCAATCCCCGGCTGGACTTGTGGAATCACAGTCCGACCGGGTTTGAATGGGGTTACGGCGGCAGTGGTCCGGCGCAACTGGCGCTGGCCATCCTGGCCGACCATCTGCAGGACGACCGGCAGGCGTTCAACTTCCACCACCGGTTCAAATGGGCGGTGGTCGCTGAATTCCCGCGCCGGGCGTGGACGCTGACCAGTCAGGAGATTGATCAGGTGTTGCAAACGCTGCGGGAGGCCGAGCCGCTCCTGGAAAGTGTCGCCTCATAAAATTCAACCCCGACCATTTTTGGCCGGGGCTTTTTTCTTGCCGGTTCAGGCAAGTCCACACGTCTACATCAATTTGTCACTGGGCGTTACGCTTCACGGTGGGTTCAC
>JAPLTZ010000151.1 GCA_026397895.1 Verrucomicrobiota bacterium
ATCGGTCGAGCGCACCTTGCAGGACTTTGGCGGCGGCGGCGGCTTCGCCGTTCAGCTTGGCAACCGGGAGCGGGTTCTTTTCCTCGATGTCCGCGCGCAGGTCGTAGAAAGCGCCGGAGCGGGAGAGCTTGAAATCCTGCGTGGCGGCAAACTCGGCGATAATCCCCTGGTCTTTTTTGGGGGCATACCAACTGTAATACCAGTCGCGCGGGCTGCCTTTCTCGCCGCGCACTTGCGGCAGGAAGCTGCGGCCGTCAATTTTCAAATCCGCTGGCACGGTCACGCCCGCCGCCTCGCAGACGGTCGGCAGAAAATCCGTGGTGTCCACGAGATCGCGCGCGACCTTGCCCGCAGCGGCTTTGCCTGGCCAGCTCACGATGAGCGGCACGTGCATCCCGGCGTCGGTGGGCAGGCCTTTGCCGCCGATGACTTTTCGCGCGCCCATGTAGGTGACATTGCCGCGCTGCGTGCCGTTGTCGCCGAGGATGATCAGGAGCGTGTTGTCGCGGATGCCGAGCTGCTCCAGCTTGGCGATGAGTTTGCCGGTGAGTTTGTCGGTGTAGGCGACCATGTCGGCGAAATGCTGGTTGACGCCGTCGGGGCGGTTGCCTTCCGTTGACTTTCTCCCCTGCGGCTGTCTTTTTCCATAGTCGGAACTGTCCGGGGTGGCATCGAACGGCGCGTGAACGAGCATCATCGTGTAGTAGAGGAAAAAAGGCTGGCCTTTTTTCCGTTGGATGAAATCGAGCGCGTAATCGCTCACGATGTCCGGGCCGTATTCCTTGTTCTTGAAATCCTTTGAGACGCCGTTGATATCGAGTCCGGGATTCATGTAGCGGCCAGCCTTGCTCATGTGATGCCAGAGACAGTTCTCGTCGAAGCCGAATTTCTTCGGCAGGTTCACGTCCTCGCCGAGCTGCCATTTGCCGGAGATGCACGTCGCGTAACCCGCCTGCTTGAGGATGTTCGCGAACGTCACGCACTTCGGGTCCATCTCGCCGAAGTCGGTATAGTTTCTGACGTTGTAGATGCCCGTCATCATCTGCACGCGCGTCGGGGTGCAGACCGGTTGCGCGGAGCAATGCTCGAAGCGCACGCCCGTGGCCGCGAGCTTGTCAATCACCGGCGTCTGGTAGGACGTGCAGCCGTTCGCGCCGATGCATTCGTAGCCCATGTCGTCAATGAGCAGGACGATGATGTTGGGCTTGGCGGTCGCCGCTGACGTGGCGACCGGGGCCGGCAAAAGCACGGCGAGGATGAGGGCGAGGAGGCAGGGTGTCTTCATGGGTGATTTATGGTAATCAGTTGCGCTGTTATCATACAACTGTCTGAGTTGTTAAGCCGACGAACTGCGGCATCAATCTTCCCCCGCCGGTTTCTTTTTCGCCTTGCCCGGCTTGTCCTTGCCCGGCGGCGTAACCGCCTGTCCCGGTTTGTCGGCGTAAGCCGGCACGCGGTAATCCACCGCCTTCGTCTGCCGTTCCAGCTCGGCGGTCAGCCGCGCCAGCAAATCCTGGCGCGCGGGGTCGGCGATGAGGTTCTTTGTTTCATACGGGTCGGCGGCGAGGTCGAACAGTTCCGTCCATTCCTCGTGGCCGGGATACTTGACGAGCTTGGCGTCCGCCGTGCGCACGGCAACGATGGTCGGCGTGGTGGCAAAGCGGTTCTCCAGAAAATATTCCGCGAGGAACGATTGCCGCCAGTCCTTGCTCTGGCCGGTGAGGAGCGGCAGCCAGCTCCGTCCCTGCATCTCGCGCGGCGCGGCCACGCCGGCGAGGTCGAGCAGCGTCGGCGCGAGGTCGATGTTCAGCGCCATCTCATCCAGCACTTTTCCCTTCGCGAACCGCTTCGGGTAACGCACAAGCAGCGGGATGCGCAGCGACTCGTCGTAAACGGAACGCTTGTCCGCAAGGTTGTGCTCGCCGTGATAGTAGCCGTTGTCGCTGGTAAAAATGACCACGGTGTCCTCGGCCAGGCCGAGTTCGTCGAGCGTCTGGAGCAGACGGCCCAGATTGTCGTCGTCGGCGGAAACGCAGCGGAAGTAGTCCGGGTTGACTTTGATTTTGTTGGGCGCCGCGTCCGTCGGGGAAATCTTTCCGTCGGTGCGGTAGATGGCGCGCGCATTCAGGTTCGGCACGGCCCGCACCTCGGCGTTCGGAAAGCGAGTCTTCGCGCGCTCCGGCGTTTCGCAGGGGCTATGGCAAGACTTGAACCCGACAGTGAGCGAGAACGGCTCGGCACGATGCTGCTTCATGAACTCGATGGCGTAATCGGTGGCCACGTCATCCACCCAGCCCTTCGTCGGCTGCGCTTTGCCGTTAATCTCGAACGGGCAATCCCAATATCTTCCCTGCCCGACGAAGCTCGCCGAGTAATCAAAACCCGGGCGCTGCCCGCTTTGCGCGCCCATGTGCCACTTTCCGACGTAGGCGGTTTTGTAACCGGCGGCGCGCAGCAGGCTGGCGTGCGTCACGCTGTCCTGCGGGAACGGCGTGCTGTTGTTCGCCACCCCGTTGAGGTGATTGTAGCGTCCGGTCAGAAACGCCGCGCGGCTCGGCGCACACAGCGAAAGCGTGACGAACGCGTTGCGGAAACGCACGCCCTCGGCGGCGATGCGATCCATGTTCGGCGTCTGAAACCACGGATACCGCCCGCGCTCGCCCATCTCTCGCTGCACCACGCCCACCGCGTCCCAACGCTGGTCGTCGGTGTAAACAAAAAGGAAATTGGGCCGGCGCTCGGCGGATTCCGCAACGGCCGACAACGCGGCCAGCAAGGCGGCCGCGACCGCGGCAAAGCGAGGTTTGGTCATAGGTTGAATGTGGGCGTGATGCTTCGCCTTTACATCCGAGGCGTCAAGTCGTCTGAATTGACGACACTTGCGCCCGGCGGGTTACAAAACGCGGATGATTTCCGTCGGCAGCTAGAACTTCGCTTCGGGAAATCGCTCGCGGATGCGGCGGCGAAGCCGCTCCTCGTCGTCCGGCGTCAGGCGGCGGCGCGTGACCATGCGCTGGACGGCGTCGAGCAAGAGCAGCCAGTCTTCCAGCGGCGGCTCTTCCGTCGGCTGCCACTGGTCAAACCTTTTCCCGCGTGTGAAGAACCGCCAGTCGCGGCTCACGCGCTGGGCATAGACCTGGAGTTTCTCACCGTCCTCGGTGACGCGCTTCCAACTGACTTCGGCTTTGGCCATTTGATTTGTTTAGCGTTTAAGGTTCAGCGTTCAGGGTCGAACCTTCCATAACTCTGAACCCTGAACTCCGAACCGTGAACCAATTCTAGAAATCCACGCTCGCCACCGCCATCGCGGCGATGCCTTCCTCGCGACCGATGAAGCCCATCAGCTCGTTCGTCGTCGCCTTCACGCCAATCTGCTTCTCGGAAACATTCAGCGCAGTCGCGATGCATTTCTTCATCTCCGCGATGTAGGGATAAATCTTCGGCGCTTGCGCGATGAGCGTGGCGTCCACGTTCACGAGCTTGCCGCCGCGTTTGGCGACTTGCTTGGCGGCTTCTTCCAAAAAGATTTTGCTCGGCACGCCCTTCCAACGCGGGTCGGTGTTCGGGAAAAAGTGGCCGATGTCCTCCTCACCCAGCGCGCCGAGGACGGCGTCGCAGATGGCGTGCATGAGGGCGTCGGCGTCGGAATGGCCGTCGAGGCCCTTCGTGTGGGGAATCTCCACGCCGCCGAGGACGAGCTTGCGCTCCGCGACCAGTTGATGAACGTCGTAACCGATGCCTACGTGAACCATGCGGGGACTATATCGGCGGGAACGGCGGACGGCAACGCTTTGTCGCAATTGTAGCGGCGCTCTATGAGCGCCGATGCGATGCGACGGTCATAGACCGCCGCTACAAGGTGAAAAGAAACGTCGCCCCGCTGCCCGGCTCGCTGCGCGCCCAGACCTTGCCGCCGTGCGCCTGCACGATGTGTTTCACGATGGACAAGCCAAGCCCCGTGCCGCCTTGCTCACGCGAACGCGCCTTGTCCACGCGATAAAATCTTTCAAACACGCGCTCAAGCGATTCCACCGGAATCCCCGGCCCGTCGTCCTGCACAAAAATCTCAATCGCGCCATCGTCCAGCGCACGGCCACCCACAGTCACGTTGCCCTCGGCGCGACCGTATTTGATGGCGTTGTCCACGAGATTGCTCAAAACCTGATGCAAGCGGTTCGCGTCCGCCGTGACGGAGAGCGGCGGAAGCTGGTTGAGCAGCTTCACGCCTTTCGCGTCAGCCCGCAGCCTGAGCTCGGAAAAAACTTTTTCCACGACCGGCAGCAACGCGACCGGTTGCAGGTTCAGTTTTATCTGGCCGGATTCCAGCGACGAGATGGTCAGCAAATCCTCGATGAGCAGCGTGAGCCGGTCGGCGTGGCGCTCGACGGTCTGCAAGAACTTCGTGGCCGTGGCCGGGTCGTCCTTCGCGCCGCCGAGGAGGGTTTCGGTGTAGCCCTTGATCATCGCCAGCGGCGTGCGGAGTTCGTGGCTGACGTTACCGACGAATTCCTGCCGCGTCGCTTCAAGCTGTTTGAGCCGCGTGAGGTCGTGAAAGACGAGAATCGTCCCCAGCTTGCGGCGGTCCACGGCGGTTACGGCGGCGGCGTTGATCTGCAACCACCGTTCCGGCTCGCCCGGCAGCTTTAATTCGTGGTCGAGCACACGGCCCTCGGCGCGGGCGCGTTCGGCGAGCTCCGCGATCTCGTGCGAGCGCACGGTTTCCAGCAGCGCCTTGCCGCGCAGGATGCCGACGGCGGCGAACATCTCCGCGAATGCACGGTTGGCAAAGCTCACCAGCCCATTCTCGTCCAACACCAGCACGCCTTCGATCATGCTGTCGAAAATCGCGTTCTGCCGGGCCAACGCTTCGGCGGCGGCGTTGTGTTCGGACTGCGCCAGGCGGGCGAGTTCCGCGCGGCTGGACGCCTGCTCGCGCCGCAGCTTCCAGCGCCACCAGAAATGGAGCGCCACCAACGCGGCAAGCAGGAGGATGGTTAAGATGGACGACATCTCGGCGAATTATGAATGAAGAATTATGAATGAAGAACAGAAAAAACTTCGCGCACTGCCTTCTTCATTCTGCCTTCTTCATTCCCCAATGAACCGATACCCGACGCCGCGCACCGTATCCAGATGTTTCGCCGCGCCGCCGAGCTTCTCGCGCAGCCGCCGCATGTGCGTATCCACCGTGCGCGTGTCAATCATCGTGTCGTATTGCCAGACATCGCGCAGGAGCTGTTCGCGCGACTGCACCCGGCCCGTCCGTTCCGCGAGCAGGGCGATGAGCTTGAACTCCGTCGCCGTCAGATCAATAGCCTTCCCCTTCCACCGGACTTCGTGGCGCGGCACGTCAATGTGCAGGTCGCCGATGATGAATTTGTCGCGCTTGGACTTGGCCGGGGACGCCGCGCGCTCCAGGATTTTCTTCACGCGCAACACCAGCTCGCGCGGGCTGAAGGGCTTGGTCACATAATCATCGCCGCCGAGTTCGAGGCCGAGCACGCGGTCAATCTCCGCCGCGCGCGCCGTGAGCATGAGGATGGGAATCGCCGCCGTGGCGGGGTCGCGGCGCAGGAGCTTGCAGACCTCGAAGCCGTCAATCTCCGGCAGCATGATGTCGAGGATGACGAGGTCGGGCTGTGCGGCGCGCGCCTTTTTCAACGCCGCCGCGCCGTCCGCCGCCGTCACCACATCGTAACCGGCTTGCCTGAGGTTGAATTCGATGAGCTCAATCGCATCCGGCTCGTCGTCCACCACGAGAATCTTCTGC
>JAPLTZ010000476.1:0-1553 GCA_026397895.1 Verrucomicrobiota bacterium
AATCTACACAATAACCCAGGATACAGATAGTTCCAAGTTGCTGTTGGCAAATTTAAATCCTGATTACTTTAACTACCTGCCAGCAAAGTATGCCTTTCAACGTATTTTAACATTAGCATCAAAAACAGGTAAAGTATGCGAATGGTCTGCCATTTGTGCAGACCCTACTATCGACAAAACATATCGTGATTTGCTGTTGAATTTCAAAGCCCAGGCTATTGTGGACTCACAGCAGAGCATTGATATTTTGGATGAGTACAAAAAAGCACGCATTTTAAATCACTCGTGCTCAACAGTATTGGAAAAGCTAAAAACCCAGTTTGATAGTGATGAACTACTACTGGACCTGGAAAAAGCACTGGAGTTTGCTAGATCGGGTAATAAGCATGAGTTGTTTCACATTGGAGAATCTAACAATACACGAGGAATCGTAAAAAATATTTTAGATTCTGCAGGTGAATCGAATTTCATTTTATCTGGGTTTCCTGGATATGACAACAAGACAGGAGGATTGCCTAAAAAGGGATTGCATATTTTGGCAGCACCCACAGGAGGAGGAAAATCAACAGTAGCCTTGCAGCTTTCTGTAAATTTGTACAGACAAGCCTTGAGTGTTGCTTATGTCTCACTTGAGATGGGTGAAGAACAGTGCATTTCACGGTTTTTATCTTGCATTTCTGGTATAGATCACGAAAAGATTAGAAACAGAGAGCTGGACAAGGAAGAAAAAAAGGCTATTGTAGACTCCTATAGGGAACATGTAAAATACGGTAAATCCAATGAATGCAGGTTTACTGTCTTTCCTCCCAAGTCAGAAATCACGGTTAGCCAAGCCTTATTCAACTTGAAGCCTTTTGGATACAAAGTAATTGTCTTGGATTATATTGGCCTATTTGATGGGATGGACGAACAAGATCAGTGGCGGGCAATGATGAAAGCTACCAAGCAATGCAAGAGGTTCTCTGATGTAAATGACTGTCTTGTTGTATTGCTTGCCCAGTTGGATGAAAATGAGTTTAAGTTGAAATTTAGCAGGAGCCTAAAAGACCATGCGGATATTGTATGGATGTTTCATATAAAAGAGGAAAACAAAGATGTGGGTGAATTTGACATGAATCAGACAAAAGGACGTGATGCCATTTCATTCTCCTTCCCCTTATCATTTGATTTTGCTATAAAGAGGGTGTGGGACAAGACAGTAGTAGGTACCAATGGAAGTAAAGGTAGAACAGTACTCGATTCTGTCGACGATGAAATACAGGGATTAAGCTCATTAACCGGTGACTTTGAATCATAATTGGTAAATTGCATGACTATCTTTGGGGAAGAAAACGATGTAGTTGAACAACGTATCAATGTCAGGAACACGTTAGGGCAGCATCCCAATGTAAAAGCCAGTATCAAGATGGATGCTAGAAGGCAAGTAAAGACAGTAGCAAATACTGCTTTTAGACGTATGGATAAAATAAAAAAACTGGTACAGTCTTCCAATACAGTAGATATACCAGAAGAACTGATTCAAGAATTGAAAAGCATAATTGAATCAGAAAGCT